>QKDK01000178.1 GCA_003252135.1 Clostridia bacterium | reverse complement strand
GAAAACCTTCAAACTCGGTAAGATCAGCTATGGCACCACGTATGGCCAGTTCAAATGGAATGGCATAGTTTATACCTGTCGCAATGTCTGGTGCGTCCCCTGAAGCATTGGCAAGGATGAGCTTCTGCTGATCCGGCATGATCGAAAGGTCAACTTCTATTCCGGTCTGCGGTGTGAACTGTTCATCGATCATCTTTTGCATGATCTCCAGATACTGTCTGGAACGATTCACCCACACCTGCAGATGTTCTTCATCCACATTGCTGGTCGAATATGCCTGATCAAAGAATGATGCAGCAAAACGTTCAAGGCTCATAACGGTTCTTTTTACAAAACCGATACTCTTCGGAAGTTCTGCGCCTTCCTGATATATATAGATCCTGTCAATGGACAGATTGTTGCTGTTCAGCGTATCGACCAGGTTAGCCAGATGCTGGTTTACTGAACTTGTGTTGGCACACAGCTCATCAACACGATATGAAATCTCATCCGGATTGGCCGCCAGCTCCCTGATCAGATCTGCAGCTATCGTAATCGAGGAAAACGCAGCGATCTTTTTCACGTCCGGACTGTATATCTTCATGCTGTCATGCAGAGCATCCAGTTCGTCTGCCCAGCCTTCCATTCGTGATATAAGATCAGGAATATATGTTTCAAGATCAAGGTCTCTGTATTTTTCTTTGTTTGTTCCTGCAACCTTGGTTATCTCAAGTGCCAGATCATTGACCCCGCTCATGACAGCATCCACTTCTTCAAGCACCTGACAGATGTTATCATTATTCAGTGTCATTGATATGGTGTGGGTGCCAGGTTCCAGATATACGCTCAGATACTGGCCGTCATTGTCTTCCAGTGTCATCGTCTTATATTTTGCAGTGTAAGCAAACGGATACGAAGAAAATTCTGTGTTCGGGATTTCTCCGTCAATCGCCACATCTACAAAAACCGGAAAATCATTCTTGTCGGACTGTCTGTAATTTGTTGCGATATAGTAATATCCGGCCTGTTCCACATCGAACTCATAGGTTATTTTCTGACCTGCTTTTGAAAATGATTCGCTGTCCACAGTATTCAGCAGCGTGTCCGTAACCTTATAAGGATCCAGGCTGGCATCAAATTCTGCAGCAGCACGGATTGAGGAATCATTTCTGTAAGTAAAATCTTCTGCCTGAATCGGATCGATCAGAATGTCGCCTGCCGCTTCATCAGAGCCTGTATATTCTGCAATCTCTGACGGCGCTTCCAGTGTAATGTCCCCAAGCAGAAAGCTTCCTTCCGATGCATTGATCTCCAGGGTATTTACACCTGCTTCCAGCTCAAGTTTCAGTGCATAGGAATGACGATAGCTTGCATCCATAAGGTACTTGCTCTCCCATTGAATCAGCTTGTCCGGAACCGACACGATCTCGTTGCCATAACGGTCAAGCACAGTATCACCTTCATATACCCAGGTCGATTCAAAAGACAGCCGTCTGCATTCATAAAATGGGTATTCACCATTCACTTTCATCATGAATTCCATAGGAAGCACGGAATCATCAGCAGAACAATAATCAAATTTCATAACATACTGTGCTGTTTCAGCCACATTGATCTGCAGTTCGATCGTATCGTCTATTGCGACTTTTAATACCTGATGGCTGTACCCGTTCGTCGCATCTGTCAGTTCTGCACCGCTCACATATACTTCATTGATCGGATACACAACTGCTTCACCGGAATAAACGGGTGCTGTATAACCGGCACTGACATGCGTATAATTAGTTGTCAGCATATCTCCAAGATACTCGTTCGCAGTCGTATCTGACACTGTTGTCTCTGTTATCTCCTGTGCAGACTGATCTGTTGCCAGAACTGCAGTTCCCTGAAAAGTGCCCAGCAGCATTGCTGTTGTAACCAGAACTGCCACAGCACGCATGATAAGTTTTTGCTTCATTTTCCCCTGTACCTCCTATCGATCTACAGAAAGCTCTAATTCCAAATGCAGCACGCTGCAGGGCGGTATTGAAAAGCTCAGTCTGTTCCCCGTGATCGTGAGTTCTTCAAATTTCTTTGGCACAACCTTGTCAGGCTGGTCAAAGGTGTTGCACTCTTTCATCCCACCGGTAAGAATCATCCCCGAGGCTGATGCAATCCCTGTTTCTGTGAGTATGGCATCGACAGGATAGCTTTCATCCAGAGAGAGATTGTTCAGCGTAATATGGATCTTTCCATCTTTTGCCATAGAAACCGATTCGTGAAGGTTCGGAACTTTCCAGGCATCATCGAGACCGATCTCTTTGGTTTGCAGGAAGCTTTCAACGAGTTCGGCATCCTGATGATATTTATACATGGAAAAGACATGATAGGTAGGCGTCTTCACCATCTTTGCACCTTCCGTAAAAATCACCGACTGCAGAACATTGACAAGCTGTGCAATGTTTGCCATCTTGACCCTGTCACAATGTTTATTGAAAATGTTCAGGTTGATGCCGGCTATCAGTGCATCACGCATCGTATTCTGCTGAAATAAAAATCCAGGATTGGTTCCTTGTTCCACATCATACCAGCTGCCCCATTCGTCAACGATCATCTCGATTCGTTTTTCCGGATCATATTTATCCATGATCGCACCGTGGCGTCTGATCAGCGTGTCCATATACAGAGTCTTTTTCAAAGTTCTGTACCAGGTCCTCTCATCAAAGTCTGTTGCACTGCCTTTATCGAGCCACTCGCCCGGAATTGTATAATAATGAAGAGAAAGGCCCTGCATAAGGTTTGGATCATGACAAACCTTCAGCACTTCTTCGGTCCAGTAGTAATCATCCACATTAGCTCCGCAGGCAATCTTTCTGACCGGTGATTTATGATCGTAATTTCTGACAAAGGTCTGGTATCTGCGATATTCGTTCGCATAATGGGAAGGATGCATATTCCCTCCGCAGCCCCAGTTCTCATTGCCGACACCAAAATATTCAACTTTATAGTTTTTTTCTCTTCCGTTCTTCTTTCGCAGGTCAGCCATCGGAGAAATTCCTTCAAAAGTCATATACTCGACCCACTCCGACATCTCCTGTACGGTTCCGCTTCCAAGATTGCCGTTGATATATTTCTCACAGCCCAGCTGCTCGCACAGTTCCATGAATTCATGCGTTCCAAAGCTGTTATCTTCGACTACGCCGCCCCAATGAGTGTTGATCATCTTTTTTCTGGATTCCTTAGGGCCTATGCCATCCTTCCAGTGATATTCATCCGCAAAACAGCCGCCCGGCCAGCGAAGCACCGGAATCCATAGTTCTTTCAATGCGTCAACAGCATCACAACGCATACCGTTCACATTTGGTATATCAGAATTCTCGCCTACATATAGTCCTTCGTAGATGCATCTCCCAAGATGCTCCGAAAAATGCCCCTGTAGTTCTTTCTTAATATGCCCCTTGTGATTCTTTGGATTAATGTATAAAACAGTCATGGCGCCTCCCGGATTACATTTATTCATAAATTATTTTATGTTTATATAAACTTATAACTTCTTTTGTTTTAATATTAAGCCATATTTACCAATAAGTCAAGGT
>QKDK01000201.1 GCA_003252135.1 Clostridia bacterium | reverse complement strand
GCATCACAGGGAACAGCAAGTATCTGGATCGAACCCTGGGGCGACAATTCACTGCGTGTCCGTATGACAAAAACGGCTGTCATGGACAGTAACGACTGGGCCCTGACAGAGGAAGTTCAGAAATTGTCACCCGAAATCATCATTGAAAAGATATCACTTGTAGAACCCTGGATTCCGGAAGCAGAAAAACCTTCCAGAACCAAAACTGCAGAGGTCGCATCTATTACGAACGGATCTCTGACAGCAAGCTTTAATGCTGAAGGCTGGCTGTGCTTTACCAATGACAGGGGAGAAGTCCTGCTCGAAGAGCTTTGGCGCAACCGTGACCGCCTTGACCGTTACTGTGTTCCGCTCAGGATCGACGGACGTGAGATGAAACCGCACCCATCCAGCGATGATTTTCGTATTGTTCAGCGATTCGAAGCATATGAAGATGAAAAGATCTTTGGACTTGGACAATATCAGGAAGGAATAACCAACAAAAAAGGTGCAACGCTCGAACTGGCGCATCGAAATACACAGGCCAGTGTTCCTTTCATGCTTTCGAGCCGTGGCTATGGTCTTTTGTGGAATAATCCTGCCATCGGTACGGTGACCTTTGCAACCAATAAAACAGAATGGATTGCCGAGCACTCTAAAAAGCTTGACTACTTTATCACGGCAGGTGAGACTCCTGCTCAGATCCTTGCTCAGTATACAGCCGCAACCGGCAGAGCACCCATGATGCCGGAATACGGTATGGGCTTCTGGCAGTGCAAGCTTCGCTATCGCACACAGGAGGAACTGCTGTCTGTTGCCAGAAAGCATAAAAGCCTCGGTCTTCCCATGGATGTTATTGTTGTTGACTTCTTTCACTGGACAAGACAGGGCGACTTTAAGTTTGAACCAAGGGATTTTCCTGATCCTGCAGGTATGATAAGAGAATTAAAATCACTTGACATAGAACTGATGGCATCTGTCTGGCCTACCATTGATTCCAAGTCTGAAAACTATGGTCCGATGAACGAAAAAGGATATCTTGTCTATGCGGACAGAGGTATGAATATAACGATGAACTGGATGGGCGAGACTGTATTTTTTGACGCTACCAACCCTGGCGCCAGGGATTATGTATGGGATCGCTGCAAAGAAAATTATTATAAAGACGGTATCCGCATCTTCTGGCTTGATGAAGCAGAACCGGAATACGGCCCTTATGATTTTGATAACTACCGATACTATCTGGGTCCTGCAATGCAGTGCACCAATATTTACCCGGCACTGTATGCCAAGGGTTATTATGACGGTATGCGTGCAGAAGGTCAGGAATCACCCATGAATCTGGTGCGGTGCGGCTGGGCCGGCAGTCAGCGGTATGGTGCCCTGATCTGGTCCGGAGACATCCATTCTTCCTTCCGATCCATGAGAGAACAGCTGCAGGCAGGCCTCAATATGGGGATTGCAGGTATCCCATGGTGGACCACAGATATCGGCGGCTTCCTGGGCGGAGATGTCAATGATCCGGATTTTATAGAGCTGCTGCTCCGCTGGTTCGCTTTTGGTGCTTTTTGTCCGGTATTTCGTCTGCATGGCGAACGTGTACCCCATATTGAACCAGAAACCGCAGTCATTGACGGTGTCGTGCAGATGAATTCCGGCAGTGACAACGAAGTCTGGAGCTACGGTGAGGATGCACTTGCCATCTTTACAAAATATCTTCTGATGAGAGAACGCCTTCGCCCTTATATCAGAGAATGCATGAAGGCTGCACATGAAACCGGCGAACCTGTCATACGTACTATGTTCTTTGATTTTCCGGCTGATCCTTCCTGCTGGAATACTTTTGACCAGTACATGTTCGGAAAGGACATCTTAGTAGCACCGGTGATGACTGCAAAAGTGACTTCCCGTTCTGTTTACCTTCCTTCTGGCACCTCCTGGACAGAAAGCTCCACGGGCAAAGTTTATGAAGGCGGACAGACGGTAACGGCCGCTGCGCCAATTGATGTGATCCCTGTTTTTGTACGTGCAGGAAAAGCATATCCGATCTATTGATAAAAATAAGGAGAAGGATGACATTCATCCTTCTCCTTATTTTTATAATCCGATTATCTTCAGATCGCTTAAACAAGCAATCTCATAGTCGATGATATACCCTTCTTCCTGCTTCTTTCGTTCCGGGTTCAGCCAGCAGGTCTTAATGCCTGCATTGTTACCGCCTTTTATATCAGAGGTCAGTGAATCCCCGATCATCAGCGCTGTTTCTGTATCAAAATTCTCCATCCGTTCCATACAGTAACGAAAAAATTCCATGCTTGGTTTTTGATGTCCGATCAGTTCAGACACGAATACATCCTTTGCATAAACATCAATTCCCGATAACTGCAGTCTGCTCGCCTGTGTTTTTGCCACACCATTGGTAAGATAGTATATCTCATATTTTTTTGACAGGTATTCAAGCATCTCTACCGTGTCGTGGTACAGAACATGCTCCTGTCCAAGCTGTGCCTGGTAGGCAGCTTCAAATGCTCTCCCGTCTTCTTTTATCCCAGTCTGTTCAAATAACGCTCCGAACCTTGTGAGAAGTACTGTATCCTTTGTGACCTCTCCGCGTTCAAAGGCCCTCCACAGGTCATGGTTGATTGACTGATAACGCTGATAGGTATCTTCATTTAGTTCCAGCCGGTGTCCTGCAAATGTCTTTTCCAGTGCATCCTTCTCACAGGCCGTAAAATCGATCAGTGTATTATCCACATCAAAAAGCAGTGTCCTGATGCCTGGTTCCTTCCTGTATTCCATGTATACCCCCTGCATAAAGATATCTTAGTGCTTTCTGCGGAAACGGCTGCCCCACAGGTCTTTGATCTCAAATATCTTATCAAGGAAAAAATAAGGTATCATTTCACCCTTGTCGATCATTTCCATAAGTTCTTCGTGATTGACCCATTTGACTGCCTGCACTTCTTCTTCCTGCAGCTTTAACTCTTCGATTTCAAAATCTTTAGTCACAAAATAATAATCGTCATATCCATCGGGAAAGCTAAAGGAAAAGCGAGGACGTACATTGGTCAGGTCTATCTTGAGACCGATCTCTTCAAGCGTCTCTCTCTCGGCTGTCTCCCGGCTGTCATCTCCCGCTACTGCGGAACCGCCGACAGCAAGATCCCACATATTGGACCAGCCTTTCTTCCATGGCTGGCGCTGCTGAACCAGCATCTGATTCTTACTGTTGAAAATACATACATGCACGACCAGATGGTATTCACCCTCCGGTAACGGATTCTTTCTTACATGCAGCTTCCCTGTCCTTCTTCTGTCCTTGTCATAAACATCCCAAAGTTCTTCTTCATTTTCCCCTTTTCTCATCGTGGTACTCCTTATAACCGGCTGTTCACACATAGTGTACTGATCTCCTATACCATCCAATCGTTCAAGATTCTGTCATCGCTAACTTTAAGCGCAGTTGTAGATTCTGAGTTTGTTTATGATTCTACTATATAGAAGTTCGGAAATTTGTCAACCGTGTATAATGGATTTTTATTTATTTAAGGAATATCACTTCTCTATGGTTTACGGTTACATTAA
>QKDK01000222.1 GCA_003252135.1 Clostridia bacterium | reverse complement strand
GTCCTGGGTGCAATGGGTATGTTCGCTTTTACAAAGGAAAAAAATATCGCAGATATTTCAAAAGCGGCAGCGGTCATGACTATGGCGGGGTTCCTTCCCTGGCTGATTTTGCAGGATGGAATGATTTCTCTTATCAGCGGAGTGATATTTATGGCAGGTGTTGGCGGATGTATGTCCTGCAGCAGTTTTTCCTTTGTTTTTCTTCTGAATAATTCAGAACGGTTCTACGGAAGCGCGCTGATCGTACTCTTTCTTAGCGTTGTTGAACTTTGCGATGGATATATAAGACTGCCCGGTACACTCATAAAGTTTTTTGTTTTTTTGATGATAGCAGCTCTTTGTCTGTGCATGTTCCTGTCTGACAGCAAAGATTATACGGGGACAGGGAGCAGAGCGGTCAAAAAGCTTGACAGAAGCATCTGGCTTGTACTTTTTATTTTTACAGCATATTTTGCCATAAGGATAACGGGTTTTTATGCTCCTGCATTTGAAAGGCATGGCAGTGAATTCTTACTGGGCCTGATATCATTTACATTGTTATTATGCTGCGTGATCGTGCAGGTATTGCTGAAAAAAAGTGTCTGGACGCTGTGCAATGTGTTTTTTATTACATCCATACTGAGTCATGTCTCGTGGTATGCCGGTATGCCGAGAACAGCCTATCTGTTCTCAGAGGTCAAGGAAGTCGGATTGCTGATCACATTTTTTCTGCTTGGGTGCGTTACGAATAAGTTCTGCAATTTTCGTATACATAAAATTCTTGTCCTGTCTTCCATGCCGCTTGTAGCGATTCTTTATCTTGGAATTGATGTTTTAAATTCCTATATGCCGACCCAGACAATTGCAGTTGTGACAGCCGCTGTGTTTTTTGTTTTGTTCTTATTGCTTTCGCCGGCTTTCTCACAGTATTTATTCTTCGCAGACTGGTCAAAAGAGTTCAGACAGGTCACTATGACCCCTTATGCTGCAGGCAGCAGTCAGTCAGATGAAGCGGTACAGGGAACGAGAACAAGCCTTGATGATACAAAGCTAACAACGAGAGAAAAGCAGGTGGTGCTTCTGCTCTTACAGGGAATGACGTTAAGGCAGGTCGCTCCTGAGCTGGGGCTTACGCCCTCTACGGTTTCCACCTACAGCAAATCAATTTATAAAAAGCTGGGTATCAACAGCCGTGCAGAACTTTTCATCATGTTCGGGAATCATAGCAGTAAGCTGTTTCAGGAATTCGAGGATGGTAAACAAATATAGTATGAAGATGCCAGGGTCGCATAGCCCTATATCAGCTGTAGCAAGATAGCTATAGCAAGGTCAATTAGCACAAAGCCAGATGACTCATTGCTTCGATTTCAATATAGAAGAGATTCTAATTCTCTTATGTTTTGTGCTAAATCTATCAGAAAAAAGATAACTCGCTTCGCTCAGACAGATCTTTTTTCTGATAAAGCACAAAGCATAGGAGAAAAGAATCTCTACTATATTTCCATAGGCGCATTCGTTCTTCTGTCTTTGTGCAAATTGACACGTAATTTACGAAAGAGGACTATTCGACCCTCACATCATATATCAGTATATAACAAATAGACTTCACCCTCCCAATTTTGGGAGGGCATTTTTTAGCCCTTTCCCTATTTCGGGGTATTGTGCAAATGTTTTTGCGGATTCACTATATAGACATTAAGTGAAAAGGAGGGGTATCTTGCGCAGACTGAAGCTGATACTGGCACCGGGAGCAGATATGCAAAAGCCGCCGGAGGGCATGGATTTCGAACAGGAAAGGCAATGGAGAATTTCGTTGCTGACAAATGAAGAGCGTATGGCATTTCAATGGTTCAGGCAGGGATATACAAAGCGCTGGACTGCAGAGACCATGCTGCTCGATAACAAAACAGCGAAAAAGATGTTTCGTTCAGTTTTTAACAAACTGCATGTTTCTGATGAGGCTGAGATCAGCCGGGTATTCCGTGCAGTAAGACTTACCAAAGAAGAGCTTCCGGATGAGGAAATTCAGCATGAATAAATTACTTTTAGGAAGTGCGCCAAGAAGGAAACCAGAATAATGGAACAGCGAGTTTCATGGTAAAGGAAGAAAAGTTTGGCAGTGAGACGCTTGATGATGTTGTCAATGAAGCAGCTGCTATTTATGAAAGCGCTTTTGATAACTTTAAGATTACAGGTGAAGCCGAGCCATATACCATTGATGAAAAAGATGCCAGAAAGCTGACATTTACCTGTACCATCAGTGGAATGAACATGAAATTCCTGTATGTTTATCTTTTTGCTGCAGACAAGACCTTTGTAATAACATTCGGTGATCTGGACACCAGTTTTGATGCGCTGCTTGCAGATTATGATACGATTCTGGATAATATAACATTCACTGCACAGTAGAAACATGAAATGCTGCAGCAGTCTTTGCTGCGCTTACTTTTGTGAACATTGCAGCAGGTCACATACTATGAAATGCTGCGTCATTTTCAAATGACTATAAAGAATAAAAAAAGTGCATTTTATGATGACCAAAAGCACTATCCATATGACTGTGCTTTTTCATACATTGAGTATGGGAAGACAGGAAGCATCAGATGATATCAATACAATATATACAATCGTGCAATTTACTCTTCCTCCAGGAGGTGCAGAGAAAAGTGACAATATCCCGGATACCAGTCTGTATACAGGATACATGCTGATTGGCGGGCAGGGCGGGTAACAACGTGTTTTATACGGAAAGTAGAAAGAACAGATAAATAACTAGTTGCTCAAAGGGGCAATTGCCTAAAGTGGCAGAATGGAGATTACATGAGGAAGTCTATGAAAAAAATATCTTTATACACAGTGATTGTAATGATGATTGGTTTATTAGGCGGCTGCAGCAATGCACAGGCAAATTTATCCGGCGTACTTAATGAGCTTTCAGCAATAGAAGAAGAGGCTGATTCTGCAATGGATGATAATCAGGCCGGCAGTTCAGACGGAAACACAGAAAGCAGCACAGACAACAGCACAGATAACACTGATAATGAAGCTTTTGAGGATGTGACAACGGAAGATGAGTCCACAGACAGCAGTGATTCCGAATATTCTTTTGAATGGCCCGAGAAAATACCTGATGAGCTGAGAAGCTTTGAAGGAGTGACGCTTACCGCAGCGGCAGAAGATGTGTATAATCTGGATTCATGGACAATATTCTTTGAATGCAGCGATGTGCAGAAGGTCAAGGATTATATAACACAACTGGAAGCACTTGGCTATACACAGAATAGTATTTCAGAGAATAACTTCGGCCTGGATTATAATGGGTCTGGAGCAGCAGCTGACGTTAATATAAATTTTGTCACAGGAGCTCTGAGCAAACTGTATATAACGGTGAAATAGCTAAAAGAATAAATATCGGCAGTCTGACAGGTATGCATTTTTGCATACCTGTTTTTGCAGTGTACCAAAGGAGCTTACAGAAAGCGAACACATGCAGTACAAAACTGTAGAACATACAAAAATTGTACAAAAATTTTGAAAAAAGCACAAATAATGAAGCGCAGCTAGTAGATATTTGTAAATACAAAGATTATAATAGAAAGGTATT
>QKDK01000382.1 GCA_003252135.1 Clostridia bacterium | reverse complement strand
AGACTAGTAAACATACTGATGTAAATTATATAAGTGTTGAAGAAATTGCCTTTGATAATTCTTTTCAGGAATGGACCTCACAGGGAACGCTGATTGACGAGCTCGGACAGTGGGACTGCAAAGACTGGAAAGGTAAGATGAAAAGTACAAAAGAATGCAATGCATTTTTAATATCTCTTTATGAAAAAGCAAAAGAAGCAGAAGAATATCAGGACTCTGAAACTGATGAATACGGTGGCTGTAAAAAAATACAGTTTACAGAGACTGGATGGTTTCATATAGAAGAAATAAATGGAAGGTACTGGCTGGCTGACCCTAAAGGAAACGCATTTTTTTCTATGGGAATTGATTGCATCCGGCCGGGAGTGGAGACTAGAACAGATCCGGTCGATATGTGGATGGGCAGCTTTGTAACAGCCATGAAACAAAATCCTCAGTATGCTGAATGTTTTGAAACAACCAGGCTGATGCCGGGTGCTGAGTTCTTTAATTTTGGGACAGCAAACATGATCCGGGCATTTGGAGCAGATAAATGGAAGCATGCCTGGAACAAAATTGTTATATATTACCTTAAAAAATGGAAGATGAATACCATCGGGAACTGGTCGGAGAATGATTTTATCAAACAGGCAGCTATGCCTTATGTACTGCCGCTTGACAGAGAAGCAAAACGTGGATTCCCAACGACGGGGCATAAAATCTTTCGTGATTTCCCGGATGTGTTTTCTGTGGATTTCAGCGATGCTTCCTATGAATATGCCAAAGCACTGATACCTTTCAAAGATGACAGGTATATGATCGGATATTTTATGCGGAATGAACCTGCATGGGCATTTGTATATGATCTGATACTGGCGGAGGAGATGCTTGCACAGAAAGAAAGATCTGTATCAAAGAAGGTTTTCATAAGCTTTATGCAGGACAAGTATAAAGATATTGACAGCCTGAACAGAAGCTGGACTACTTCCTTTGCAGGATTTGACAGTCTATATGAGCCGATCGTGAGAGCAGCTTTATTGTCCAAAGAAGCAAAAGATGACCTTATCAGATTTTCAGAAATCATGATTGAGCGATATGTAGGAATTCCTGCAGAAGCAGCAAGAGCTGTTGATAAAAACCATCTGAATCTTGGTATGAGGTATGCTTATATTACAGATGATTCTCTGCTGTCCGGAGCTAAACATTTTGATGTATTCTCAATCAACAGCTATCAGGAAACACCGCTTGAAGCTGTCGATTATGCCGGCGATCATCTTCATATGCCAGTTATTGTGGGTGAGTTTCACCATGGGGCGCTGGACCGCGGACTGACAGCTCACGGAATTCGTGGTGTAAAAACTCAGCTGGATCGTGGGAAAGCCTATCGGTATTATGTTGAGCAGTCTTTGAAAAGCAGATATTTTCTTGGAAGTCATTATTTTCAGCTCAATGATCAGAGCTGTCTTGGAAGATTTGACGGAGAGAATTATCAGATCGGTTTTCTGGATGTATGTCTGCAGGAGTATGAAGAGATGTGCGAGCAGGTGCGGATCTGTCATGAAAACATGTATGAAATTGCGCTTAAAAATATAGAACCGGTAATGGAAAAGGGAGAAGATGTTCCGCCAATACATTACTGATTGCAGGATAAAAGCTGGGACGAGAGGGATGGTGAAGTCAGATTGGACGAGCAGGCAAGAACAAAACCAATAACTATTTATGATATTGCAAAGGAAGCAGGGGTATCCTCAGCAACTGTTTCAAGAGCTATATCGGGTAAGGGTTATATATCGGAGAATAAAAAATTACAGATTCTTGATCTGGTGGAGAAGTATAATTTCCGGCCGAATACATTTGCACAGAATCTAAAGTCAGGCTTTACCAAAACCATTGGTTTCATCGTACCGCATATTGGTAATATGTATTTTGCCAGTGTTTATTATGAATTTGAAAAGTGGGCCTCCAGTCACGGATATATGACGATACTGCTCAACTCTAAGGGTGATTATGAAGTAGAATCAAAGCTGCTGTACAGCCTGAAGGAAAAAAGAGTAGACGGGATCGTTATGATGGGAGGACGAATGGATGCTGTCGAGCTGTCGGATGACTATATCCGGGAGATCAGCGAAATAAAGGATCTGATTCCGTTTGTATCCTGTGCCGCAAAATCAGAAAGATTTGGCTGTGCATCTGTGTATACAGATGACGGCAAGGGTGTGGAGCTATTAATGACACATCTGAAATCCAAGGGCTATAACAGCTTTTACATGATCGGCGGCGGCGATGAATTCTACCCTGCTTATCTGAAAAAGAAGTATGCATTGGAGATCGGGAAAAAACTTGATATGAAGGTGAATGTCAACTGGCTGACACCGGGAATGCATTTTGATTACCGGGCCGGTTATAACGGTATGAAGATGCTCCTGGAAAAGCCGCTTGAAGCTGATGTAATCTGCGGTGTCAACGACTATGTTGCAGTAGGAGCAAGAGATGCGGCATTGGAAGCCGGGCTTCGTGTGCCGGAAGATATTGCGTTTGTTGGTTTTGATGATATTGGTATTGGTACTGTGCTTCCGACACATATTACGTCGGTCAGCCCCTGCTATGATATATTCGGAAAAAAAGTATTTACCAGCCTTCACAAGATTATGCAGGACAATAAACCACAGGACATGAAAACCACACTGATCAGACCAGAACTAAAGCTTCATGAGAGCACGAAATAAATTAACGGAAATGAAGAACCAGTTGGAGGGCTTATGCTCCCAACTGGTTCTTGTCAATAAAGCAAAATATTTTTGATTTATCCATAGCTGATGATTGACCTGTGTCTGTCATTATGCTAACATATTTTTTAATTGAGTTTGAAATGCTAGTCAGTGAAGGGCAGGATTCTGGTATGGATGGTAAAGATAATGGTACAGTAACTCTGTGTTTTTTCATATCGATTGTCGTGGTGCTATTACTTACAGCAGTCTATGCGTTCGTAATGCTTAATAAGAAGGATAAACAGCTGGCACAGATCAATGTGCTAAGAAGGAGACTGGTCGAGACCAGCCACCAGATTTCTGAACAAGGCTCCGAGCAGGAAATTCTGCATATTATCCTCAGAACGATTATTGAACTGATTCCCAATGCAGACAAGGGAGAGTTCATGATCAATAACGGCAGGGGCGGATTTGTTCAGTCAGCATGTATCAACATGGAAGCTATAGCGGAAGGGATCGTAATTCCGAAAAAGGATATGACCCTGTACAAGATCAATCAGTTCAAAAATTCCACGATACATAACTGCTTCAGACAATACAGAGGCAACAGAGAACTGATCGAGAACGGCATGAAAGAGGATAGTTGTAATTTTCTTCTGATTCCTGTGGTTACAGACGGATATCTGTATGGGATTATTCATATAGGATCTTTTGACAGGGATCATCTGTTCAAAGAAAAGGATCTGCAATCCATCGAGCAGATCATGGTCGAATTAGAACCGGCCATAAAGAACTTTTATGCGCAGAAGAAAGTTAAGTTTCTTGTAAATCATGATGAACTGACTGGTTTAATGAATCGTCGTACCATAAAAAATTCATATGAGAGGGAAGTTTCGATAGCAAAA
>QKDK01000181.1 GCA_003252135.1 Clostridia bacterium | reverse complement strand
ATTATTGATGCGGCATTAAAATATGGTTTTCCAAATGAGAAACTTTTTGCCAGACGTGGTAAAGCCCTGAACTATAGTGTTAATGGGGAGAGGCGCATGCTAAGAGGTGAACTGGGAGAGCCGGCTGAAATACTGTTGAATGGACAGCCTGTTCCTATCAACAGACCAGTTATTCAGCATGATTCGGTTAAGATTAAGGAATCAACCATTGGTGAACCGGCAAAACAGTCAGTGGGTGAACTGTTCAAAAACAAAAAATCAATTCACTTTAAAATCAATCATAAAAATGTTCCATGTCCTGTTCTGATTAAGGTCAATGGTGAAGATGTCAATGAGTATTATCAGATACAGGACGACGACGTAATAGAACTCTTAAACTATTATACTGTCGAAAAACTCCTGGAATATATTGATCTGACACCGCCTGGGCGTATACTTTTGAACGGTGCGGCGGCATCCATGCAGGATAAGGTCTATGAAAATTTTACTCTTGAGTTTTCTTTAAAAGAGGATTATGTTAATACAGATGAACAAAGTTATACAGCCTACCAATATGATGACAGCAAAGGATCAGGTAAAGAGAATAATCTTTACGAAAACGACCAGTTAACAGAGACAAATAACAATATGAAAGTTACCAAAGACAGACTGCATCATCCTGGGGAAGATGATACGTCCATAAACATAACACTTCCTGTAATAGTGAATGGTACCAGTGTTGTTTTGTATGGGAAGCCAGCTTATGTAGTAGTTGATATTCTTGATGTATATGATTTTGATGTTTCAATAATGAGAGGATCTGGTGTTGTTATAATGATCAATAAGGAAGCAGCTGATTTTTCGACACCTTTAAAGGAAAAGGATACTGTTGAATTATACTGGAAAGATTGATTCTTACGTTTATTAATGGGGGGTAACTTATGGACGGTGCTAAACAGAGATTTGCAATGACACACATCATTGTTTTGGCAATCTTATTTATCTACATGTTTCTTGGCATAATTACTGAGCCTACGATGCAGGGCTTGTATGGATTACTTGCGGTTACTTTTATATGGCTGCTGGATGCTGTTGTATATTTTATGCAGATCTACAATAAGCGTACAGCACTGATTGTAATTCGTTATATCGAAATAATTTTTATTTCGCTGGCTTTTGTGTTCAGCATACAAACATATACCTCAGTATTGCTGGTGGTGTTCCTTGCCATCATGATCTTTGAGATGCTGTTCCTTTTTGATTACACTGATATATACACAAGGACAATTACTACTGGAGTATCAATTTTTCCATTTATCTGTTTTCTTATCATCAGGCAGATGTCATATTCTGATTATTCTGAAAGCGGTGCAGTCGAAATGATCTGTGTTATCATTATGATCATTGTTTTCGTCGCTCAGATCAGCGGTATACTCGTATCAATGGTAACTTCTTATGAAAGAAGAGTATTTGAACAGAGAAGGCTGACAGAAAATGCAAAAGACATGAATGAAACATTAAAGCTGCATCAGGAAAAAATTAAAAAAGCAAATGAAGAGCTCGGTATTCAAAAAATAAAACTGGAATCGGCAAATCGCAAGGTCAATCGTGTGAATGCTGAGACCCTGACACAAAATGAAATTCTGAAATATATATCATCAACACTCGACATAAATGATCTTGTTGAGAACATAACGATTGCTGTTAAAAAATCATTATCGCTGGATTTCTGTGCTATCATGATATATCCAAGTGCAGTGCACAGCAAAAAAAAGATTTACAGGATTTCCACAACACTGTCACAATCTTTTGAGCAGGGTTTTTATAACGAACTGCTGCAGGGAAAATTTGATGAGTTCGTTGAACAGAAAGAAGTAACGATCTGTACTATGTATCAATGCAGAAATGTATGTCTCCTGTCAGAAGGCGCTGTTTCTTCCATGCTGATCGCTCCGATCTTATCGAACAATAATGTTTTTGGTGTTTTGTACTGCGGACATTCCAGACAGGATTTCTTTGATGAGAGCACCGGTTTATTTGAAAATATAACAGCACAGGTCATGATGGCACTAAATAATGCGAATCTTTATGCTAAGGTGCAGCAGCTGGCTATTCGGGACGGACTCACAGGAATTTACAACAGAAGATATCTTAATGAACTTTTCAAAAAGTTATCAGATGAAGAAAAGGTAAATAATGATGCTTTATCTGCCGCATTAATCGATATTGACCATTTTAAGAGCTTTAATGATTCTTACGGTCATCTGTTCGGAGACTATGTATTAAGAAAGCTGTCTGAACTGATCGATACAACAGTTAATGAACATGGTGGTATTGCATCCAGATACGGCGGAGAAGAATTCGTACTTGTATTTCCGGGTAAGAATTCTCTTGAAGTATATAATATAGTAGGAAGCCTGCAGCGTGCGATCAACAGCATGCCGCTTGATAATGAAGGTGTATTCGTACAGGTCAGAGTAAGCATAGGTATTACTTCATATCCCGAAATCTGTAAATCACCGGATGAGGTCCTCAACCGTGCGGATCTTGCCATGTATTATTCAAAAGAACATGGAAGAAATAAAATCACGATTGATAATGATGAGGTTCATGATTTCTTTCGTGCGAAGAACAGTGAATATATAAATAAAGGAAAAGTGAAAGCAGTATGAAATTATGCAGTATAGCAAGCGGAAGCAGTGGAAACTGCATCTATGTCGGAAGTACATACACACATATACTTATAGATGCCGGTGTTTCATGTAAAAGGATGGAAGAGGGAATTAAACAGATCGGTCTTTCGCCTGAACATATTGAAGCAATTCTTATAACACATGAGCATGTAGATCATGTCAGAGGTATCAGTGTTTTTATTAAAAAAAACAGAACCCAAATTTATGGAACGAAAGAAACACTGCAGGCATTATGTCAGGCATCAGGTAATGGCAATATTCCTGAAGATCTGCTTCACGCAATTAAGCCTGATGAGATGTTTCGCATCAATGATCTGACGATAAATCCATTTTCGCTTCCTCATGATGCCAGAAATCCTGTTGGCTATACAGTTGAGGCAGATGGTCACAAAATTGGCATGGCAACTGATCTTGGAATGTATGATTCTTATATACTTTCTAAACTTGTCGATTCAGAAATTCTGTATATTGAAGCAAATCATGATGTAAATATGCTTATGGTCGGCGGATACCCTTACAGTCTCAAACAACGGATCGCCGGTTCAAAGGGGCATTTATCAAACGAATCCTCCGCTGAGCTGATCAAAGAGCTGCTTCATGAAAACATGAAGCATATTTTACTTGCGCATATGAGCAAGGAGAATAATTATGCAGAGCTTGCCTATGAAACTGTAAAGCAGATCGTAAAAGAAAACTGGGTATGGGGATCGAATGTTCCAGAAATCATAGTTGCAAACAGAGATATTCCATCAGAACCAGTTGAATTATTTTAAAAAGTAAGATATTATATTATCTTATGTTAATAAAGTGTAAAGATTATTTTTTTTATAAACCAGAAAGGAACGTAATATGAATAAAACAATTATTACAGTAGTAGGTAAAGATTGCGTAGGAATCATTGCCAGAGTATGTACTTATTTGTCG
>QKDK01000243.1 GCA_003252135.1 Clostridia bacterium | reverse complement strand
CGACTCTGGAAAGTCTTTTATCGTTTATCCTGTATATTTTCTATAAAACCTTCCCCCATGACCTCCCTTACATCATTCACTACTACAAAGGCTTTCGCATCATTTTTGTACACAATGTCCAATACTTCGACCATTTCTTTTTTGGAAACAACACAAAAAAGCATTTTTCGTTCCTGACTTGAGTACATTCCTTCGATCTTCAGTCCGCTCACTCCCCTGTTCAGGGTGTGCAGAATTTCATTGGCTATGCTCTGGTGCTGCTCTGATATGATGAATGCCATCTTGGAAAACTTTAGGCCTTCCAGAATATTATCAGATACTTTCGCAGTAATATAAATGGTGATGGCAGCGTACAGGGTGACCTTCAGTCCGAATACCGCAACACCGCCGAACACGATCAGACCGTCAACAAGAATCAGCAGCTGAGGTATGGAATAGTGCTTCCATTTTTCATGGAGCAAAGCACAGAACATGTCGGATCCTCCTGTCGTTGACATCGTGGCAAGAACCAGACCGATACCGACACCGCCGATTACACCGCCGAACACAGCAGCCAGAAGATAATCGTTCTCAAACAGTTTCACGACCGGTATAATATATATGAAGGCTGTCAATGAAACAGTAGTGATCAGCGTTCGTCCTATAAAAGATTTTCCTTTTAAAAAGAATGCTGCCAGAAAAAGCGGTATATTCAGAGCAATGTTCGTCAGCCAGACAGGGACACTGACATCGAAAGCTTTGTGCGTCAGATATTTGATAATGATACCGATGCCTGTGACTCCGCCGGTTACCATGCCCATCGGATCATAGATCAGATTGATACTGACTGCCATCATTGCAGTTCCGACCAGAATAAAAAGATAATCCCTGATTTTTGATTTTTTAAGAACGACCTCCATAGACAACTCTCTTTCCTATTATTTAATATGATAGCTACCTTTTACATAGAGTGTCATGGCAGATGCTGCCGTGATGCCGCTGTCATCTCCGACAGACAAGAACAGGCAGTATTTCACCATGGTATTTCCGGCCGAAAAAACTTCACCGCCCGTCAGATTCACCATGCCGTCTGTTCCTGCAACAGCACCGCTGCCTGAATACAACATCAGCTCAGTGCCTTCGGAAGCCATGATCGTCTTTCCTTTGGATACTGAGACTTTAATAAAGGAACTGCTTGCCGTATCGCCTGTAATTTCTGCAAGACGCAATTCGAGATAGCTTTGTGTGATCAGAGGATCTCCCACACTTCCTGCTTCTGTGCCTGCTGCCCCGACAGATTTCCCGCTGTAGAACAGTCCGATGGCCAGGGCCGTAAGCACGAGCAGGTATCCAATTCTTTTTTTCATACTTCCTCCATTTCTGCGCTGATCCTTGCGCATATCAAGTTTGAACGAGCGGTGACGCGCGAGGCACAAACTTGTTTGTGCCTCGCGATGTTCTGAATGCAGGTCAGATTCAGGCCGGCGCAAGCGCGCCTTCATGATCTTGTACTGCATGTTCCCATCTGCAGATCAGCAATATTTAATATACATCTGTCACATCAGCAGCAGATTATTTCTGTCATTCACCAGTCATCTGCCGAAGCTGCTGCCCCGCAGTCACCGTGTCCAAAACATAGCTGCCATTCTGCATTTCTCCAGGCATTACCTGAAAACTCACATCCTCCTGTGAAAGATTTTCAAATGTTTCCAGATAAAACAGTCTGTCCTGCAATGATATGTTCATAACGCTGTTCTGATACAGCCAGGTCATATATGCTTTCACCCCTCCGGCTTCCAGGATCATGACAGGCAGTTCGCTGCTGAATGCTCCTGCATCCTCAGGTGCTTCTATATCAGAATTGATCAGAGTGGAAAAAATATCTGATGTATAAATCGTCGTGTAACTTACAGAAAAATCCAGAATATCCTCCAGAATAATCTCCCCCCAGAGATAGGCAGCAGAGTTTTGAAACACAGTATACAAATCGAATAATGATGTTATGCTGCCAGCCTCCATCCCCATGGATGAAAGGATTTCTTCCGGGACAGCCAGCTGTGCCGCTGCAGGTATCCTGATATAATAAAGCTTCCCCGTATCACATCGCAGAACGGATATATAGCAGTTAATGATCGCACCCGTCCCATCCGTGACAAAAATCAGCTGCTTTGCCGTCTCCTCTGCAACTCCCGGATTATCAGTCTGAATTTGATCTGTATTATCAGTCAGACTGTGTTCGGCACTGTCATTTATCTTTATATCATAACGAAAATAACGGCCAATCAAAGAGTAACTGGCCGTAAATACAACAAAAAATAAAATCGAAAGCCCTAATGCAGCAAGTGCGCGCCGAAACATGTTACATCCCTCCCATACTGCATGAACAAAGTAACCTCGAACAAATGATCAATCTCCCGAAGATTCCAGATCGCTCCACGGGTTCGACCATAAATAGCGGGAAACCTCTTTTGTCTGCTGTTTTGATATGATCGCCTCCCAGCATCTCCAGTCCTTCAGTTGTCTGTCTGTCATACGTAAGGCTTCCGTTGACGGGCTGCTGCCGGATGCAGGCAGTTCATCTTTATCAATAACAATTACTGTATCGTTACTGTCAGCGACCATTAGCCCTGTTTTTCCAGTGATCCCGGTCATGCCCGGTATATAAGGCAGTGAAAGTGTTATGGCTCCTGTAAATGCAACCGCTGCAACAACACAGACTGCCTGTCTTTTCTTTTGGCTGACTTCTTTTGTGTTCGCTCTTAATACTTTATTGAACTCATCCAGTGTATGAAATGCATCCTGTTTTTCTGATGTCCTGCATCTGCGGATCACTCTTTTCATGTTCTGTGAAACATGCGCATAATCCTGCATGGTCGGACTGTCTTTTGCTGTCAGTAAAAAGGATAGAAGATTGCCCAGTGATTCTATATAAAGCTGTATCTGGTCATTTGCTTCCTCTGAGTAGGAAGACCCCTCCATGTCCACAAGCTTCAATTTACCATTATCCATGCACAGAATATTCTGCGCATCAATATTCGGATTGGAAACGCTCAGGTTGCAGCGAACCATATCCTGCAGCATATCACATACCTCCAGGGTGATCTGCACCGCACGTTCCTCGGTAAAACAACCGTAATTCTGAATCTTGCCAAGCAGCGATTCTCCCGGTACATACTCCCTTACCAGAAAGCCTCCCTGCGCAGTCTCTTTAAAATCCACCTTTTTAGGCAGACATGTGAGCAAAAGCAGATCCAGGGTATTTGCCTCTTCGCGAAGTGCTCCCATCACAGTTTCTGCAGCGTACTTTATTATGACCCGGCTGTGACTTTCTTTTTCCTCAGCCAGATATATCTTTTTTTCATTCGTATTTAAAATACAAGAAATCGGTGCATAACAATCCAGGATACATGACGGTAATGATGCGTCAAAATAAGTATCATTGAATTCTCCGCCATACTGCCGGTTCTTATCCCTGATGCTCATCCATAATCCTCCCAAAGATTATTGAATTCTCCCCCCAATTATCATACGTGTTTTCGATACCGAAATCAAGTACCATACCATAACTTTAGTAGTTTTTTTAGAAATTTCTATAAGTTTATACCACATATTGTGGTGTATGGAATTATACT
>QKDK01000393.1 GCA_003252135.1 Clostridia bacterium | reverse complement strand
AACGATCCCAGTCGTGATACACATTTTCTGCGAACTGATACGCTTCAAAAGTTGCAGCGGCGGCTTTTCCAAAAGGTGTAGTGTTCAGAACAGCCTTTGACAAATTCATTATAGCCTCTGAATAATTCCCTCTGTCTGCCTCCAGTGCACCTTTGCCAAGATACTTTACAATGTCAAAGCCAGGTATTGCTCCTGTTCCCGGAAAATCAATATAAGAGGATATAACACCGTCAGCTACCAGCTCTGCGCATTCCTTCTGCATGTTGACTTGCTGCCCCGCTTCGATTTCAAGCATCATCTTGTCAAATTTCGGATTCTGCTTTATGGTCAGCATAACGGAATCCTGGTCTGTGGTACTGCTGATCCCTAGCTCTGTCATGGCATCTCTGAACGTTGTATTCAGTCTGGAAAGCACCTGTGTCTTCGTGCTTCCCATCTCCCATTCTCTGCGGGCAAGGTCCTCTGCCATCTTTTTGAGCAAGGCCCTGTCTTTCAGACTGACAACTGTAAATTCAGTAAAATGGTCTGTTTCAAAGGTTACAGTCCTGTTTTCTATATCAATCTGTGTCGGATACAGATAGATCCACTCATCTTCGGTATAGCAGGCTGCCATTATCCTGTAGGCCTCTGCTTCACTGATGTCTGCTGTATCAGAAAGGCTTACCTGCATGATCAAAGGCTGATCAAAATAGCAGACCGGGTCACCATCCAGTCTGGCACTGATGTTAATAATACTGCTTACAGGCTCTGCATCCTCTGGCAAGCCCGCTGTTGCGGTATCCTGCTCATCCAGGCTTATACTTAATTCGTCTGCGAGTATGCTCTCCTGTGTCATGATCTGCCAGCCAGACTCATTGTCCTCAGCTGCCAGATACCACTCATTACTCATCATCGTATCTTCCGGGTTTTCACTTTCGATGATTTTGTTGGCACTGATGACCTTAACAACGATACTTATACCAAAAATCAGGACTCCGGTCAGTACAGCTGCCAGAATTAATATGATCCATTTTGTTGCTGATTTTGAAGCTGACTGATTATTCCTCTCCTCTGGTTCCTTGATAATCTGTGCCTGCTGCACTGCATTCTCCTGTACAGGCTGCTTTTGTACTGTTTCTTCCCGTACCGGCTGCTCTGGATTCTGTACACCAAAGGCCGCAGCAGGGGCAAACTCTTTGCCGCACTTCTGGCAAAATCTTGCGTCTGATATTCTTTTTTCACCACAATTTCTGCAGAATTCACTCACGCTGTTATCCTCCCCTATAAACTTAATCATTTATAGTTTACTTCAATAAGTAGTATTTGTAAATGAACAAAAAAACGGCTATACTCTTTAGATATAGCCGTTACAAAATGCATATGAACTTGACCTTGTACTATTGCCGATCTTTGTGTTTTCCATCATTTTACAGCTTCATACCATGGTCTTTTCTTTTCAATTGAATTATTTTTCAATATAAGAGCAACAGTAATCTGCGAATTCCCTGACTTTTAATTGAAATTTAGAGTTTGCAGGAACCGTGAACTGCATCCCCCTGCCATAATTTTTAAATTCTGTTTCTCCGGGCAGACACGCATCCATATCACCGCCTAAGATCTCCATGACTTCTTCTGCTGCCGTGCCAAACTCATATTCGCCTGCCAGCATAAAACCCAAGGTCTTTTTCTCTCCGCTTTCAAAATATACGGTACGGCTGGTCACTTTACCGCCAAAATACACATTTGCCTCTTTTACAACGTCAACCTTTTCAAATTTCATGATCTGCTTCCTCTCTGCATATGGGATGTTTTTAATATTTAAACATTTTTTATTTCTTTTTTCAAGAAGGATTTACATAATGTTTTTAAAACTACTGTTTTCCAAACACAAACCCATACATCAGCTGTCACCTGTAGCCAGAAAGTTCACTGATTTTGTTAAAAAAAAGCTTCACTATGATATGCAGGTTTATAGTTATATGTTCTGGTCTGTCCTGAATGGCGCAAGGGGCAGACCATTTTTTCCAAATAAAGGCACCTCGCTGTAATCAGACCAGCAATAGCGCGCTGCAACAGGCTCAGTGACCTGCTTTGAGTAAACAAAGATTCCTGAACCTCTGATTTCAAACTCTGCCGGATGGTATATCCTATCATCTCCGGCAATCTCAAATCCGTTATAATCAGATTTGGTGATAAATCCGTCCTGTGCATAATGAAACATCAGCTCAATACCACCGTCTTTATATTCAAAGGAATGATATATTGGGCCAAACGCCTCTTTGGCATCAAGAACACCGTAAACCGATGTGAGTGCCTGTAATGCCAGACGATGCCCCACAGGTGCTTTGTCTTTGGGATGGATCTCGTTGAATTCTCCACAGTCAAGGATTACAGCAATCCCTGTATTCTTCACCGTCATATAGGTATTCATCTGTGCTTCTCGAAGTATGCACCATCTCTTATTATCAGGACTGCCTTCATAACGGTGCATCGGCAGCTGAACAGTCAGGAAAGGAAGCTCCAGATCATGCCAGTCTTCACGCCATTGTCTGATCAGTCTGGTCAGCTGCTTTTGGTAAAGCTCAGCCCTTGGCTCATCTGACTCACCCTGATAATAGATAAATCCTCGCAGTGTATAAGGCATAACGCGGCTCAGCATGGTCTCATACAGACCGCTTGGCCGGAACGGATGCAGGTAGCATTTGGGGCCCGGCCACTGACAGGCACCTATTAATTCTGCTGCCCTGTCCCATGATATCTTTTGATCTTCCTGATACAGTCTTGCATAGTCCTTTTCCCAGTTCGCATGGAACTTTTCATAATCTTTGTATTCCTTGAACTGCTGTTCTTTCGATTTTCCTTCCAACTCCGGATAATATTCATCCCAGTAAACTGACAGCTCATTATCTTCTCTGATCGCTTTTTCACTCATCCAGCAGGTCGCAATTGTGCCGCCCCAGTTACAGCCGATCACTCCGACAGTAACAGATAGCCTTTTTGCCAGCTCTTTGGCAAATATATATCCGACAGCAGACCAGTGCTTTGCACTTTCCTGACCAAACTCTGCCCAGCAGGACTTTTCTTCATCCTCGTAAAATTCCTCATCTATATAAGAACGTTTATTTGTATAATAAAAGCGTACTTTCGGCTCTCCATCGTTTTGCAGCATTTCAGGACCGTTCATACAATTCATGAGCTCATACTCCATATTGGATTGTCCGCCTGCAAGCCAGACCTCTCCAATTGCTATGTTGGTAAAACACTCCCTGGCTTCCCCACAGCTGATGGTAAGCACATACCCATCTCCTGCTGCCATTGGCGGTAACAGAAGCGACCACTTTTCATCTTTTACCTTTGTCTGATACTGTTTTCCGTTGAATTCAGCTTTTACAGTCTGTCCATCTTCCCCCTGTCCGAATATACAGATGTTCTTCTCTCTCTGCAGTACCATGTTATTGCTAAATACTGCTGCTGTCTTGAATTTTCCCATGCGTTTCCCCTTGTTCTTTTGTAATTGTAATGATCTATTAATAAGTATCCATAACTTTAAATATATCTCCTGACAGATCAACAATATCCCCAATTGGAATCCTGCTGCCATTCTCCATGATCAGGACCTGTTCCAGTGGATCTATCTTTTTCATGTTCCCTTTGCATGTAAGATAAGCTCCCCCGTCCTTTTTTTCATCTGCCTGAAAATAAGTAACAGATACTACAGACAGATTATTTTCTTTTATGAAAACACTCTTATCATCATAAGCACCGATTAAGAACCGACTGATGATCTTTAGCTTTTCATCCAGCATTTCTTTTTCTGCTTCATCCAGTTCAACCTTCTGTTCGGTCAGCCTTGCTGTCTCATGGATCACTCCTTCAAAACCAGTCAGAGCTGCAAACGGTGAGAACTGAGCAGCACGGTTGTATATGGTCATCGGTTCATGATTTGCAGAAACATGGTGGCAAAGATTTATGATATCCTGATATTTATCATTTTTAGCATCCTGGCTTTTATCATAATGTCTGCTGTCTTTTTCCATACAGTTCTCTTCCTCCTGTTAATCTTCTGCCATGAAAAGTTCTTCTTTCACGCACGCAACAGCCTTACAGCAAAAACATAGTATTCTTGCATTTTCTCTGAATGTATCATATCCCTGTTTTATGACTTTTGCTCTGCATCATGCCTTATGTCCGCCGATCTGCTTATTTCTCTCTTTGGTCATGGCACCTTCTTCAAAATTCGTTCCTTTTAAGATTGCGTTCTTTCCGTACTTTTTTTTAATATCAAGCATAGCTCGCTGAATGCTTTTTTCTTTCTCCTTGGCTATTCGTTCTTCTTCCTCTTGTCTTTGCTTTGCCTCATAATCTGTGAAAAGATCCATCTGTTCAAATGGTCTCTCCGTTGTTGCTGACTCTTCACTCACCACATGATTCGCTGTGACATAGACCCTTCGGACGAGCAGATTCTGATCCATGATTCTTGCATAAAGCTCCATAACTGCATCCAGGATCAGCTTTGTGGAAGAAGTCTGGCATTGCAGATTAATCGTCCCATGGGCACTCTTTGGAATCTTACGACCGTACTGGTCTGTTGTGACCGGGCCTTTGTATTTCTTGCTGATTGCAGGGTCTGTGAGATTCTCTATGTCATAACCGACTGTCATAACGATCTGATCCGTCACCAGACCTTTATCGACCAGATCAAGCACCAAAAGGTCTGTCATCTCCCGGACGATAATGCGTGCTTTCTCATAGGCGTATGGGTATTGCAGGACCTGTCCGGACCCGATGCTGTTCGTGGTCGGTTTGTACCCTTTTATATCATCGATCGTACAAGGTTCCCAGCCCCACGCATGATCGATCAAAAGTTCTGCATTAATACCGAATATCTTATACAGCAGATCTTCGTTATAGAATTCATTCTTCCTGCCCAAAGAACACCTTGCTACATCACCCATGGTATGGATTCCGATCTCTTCAAGCTTTTTGGCATACCCTCTTCCGACACGCCAGAAATCAGTTAACGGCTGGTGCGTCCATAAGATCTGCCGGTATGATATCTCATCAAGTTCTGCAATCCTGACACCGTCTTCATCTGCCGGCATGTGCTTGGCTACGATATCCATCGCTATCTTACTTAAGTACAGATTTGTACCAATCCCTGCGGTTGCTGTAACACCGACATTTTGCAGGACATCTCGTATCATCTTCATGGCAAACTCTCTCGGTGAAAGACCAGCAGCCTGAAGATAGTTCGTTACATCCATGAACACCTCATCGACAGAGTAGACATGAATGTCCTCCGGCGCTACGTATTTCAGATAAATATTATAAATTCGGCTGCTGTATTCCATATACTTTTTCATCTGCGGCGGTGCCGCTATGTAATCGATGGAAAGTTCCGGTGCCTTGGTAAGTTCAATTGCGTTAATGGAAGTACCGGTAAAAGTATGCCCCGGTGCCTTGCTCTTTCGTATGCCGTTCTCTTCTTTCACTTTCTGAACCACTTCAAAAAGCCTTGCTCTGCCTGGTATTCCAAACTTCTTCAACGATGGAGACACCGCAAGGCAAATGGTCTTCTCGGTCCGACTGGCATCTGCAACGACCAGATTCGTGGTAAGAGGATCAAGCCCCCGCTCGATACACTCTACGGAAGCATAAAAGGATTTCAGATCAATTGCTATATAGGTACGCTTTTTTTCTTCATTTCCCATATCCGTTCAACCCTTTCAACCTGAAACAATGATCATGTTATATTTTATTATAAACGTTTGTTCTTATTTTTACTACTCCTGCCTTCCATTAATTTTAATCCGAATGTATATTTCCTACGAAAATACAGCTGCCGATATAAAATCAACCTATAAAATCCTGCAATAAAACACCATCAAAAAACAGCGTATCGCTACGCTGCATTATTTGCAGTATTTCTTATCCTGTTACATACAGTCTGCTGCCGACTGCTTCGACGGACAAGAGCAGGTCCTTACTATTGCCACTCATGGTGATAGGGTAACAGGAACTTAACTTATCAATTCAGCCATCAACCCATGACTCCAGAAGAAATATTTTTTCTTGTAGCTCACGCATTACTTGATTATTATTTTCCACATAGGTTCACCATCTGTCAAACCTTTATTCTAGCAAGTAAAAAATATTTCTGTCTACCGCCTCATCTTCCACAACGCCATTGGATGATTTTTGATCCGCTCTAAAATTCTTTCATCTTCAAATAACAGTTCCGGAATATACTCACCGTTTTCAAATCTATCCAAGAACTTCTTCTCATTTTCTGTAAGAACCATTAAATCTGCAATATACGTTTTTACCATTTTCTTTGCCGTTTCCAGTTCAAAATCATCTTTCCGTTTTATTACCGGCAGAAGGTCTGTCTTTATTTTTTGTTTTGTTATGGAGTCAATTGCACTGGTATCAAAGGTCTTGTTAATCACTTTCGCAGATATTGCCGCATAAAAGATCACGGTCTTTCGAAGAAGATTTTTCTCCGATTCATCAAAGAGTTTATGATAAACCATATTCCTTGCATCATATAAGTCTCTTGCTGCGGCCCTGCTCAGCAACGCATTTATTTTACTTCCATAAATCTCAATTGGAGCAAGGATCTTAACCCTATATTTACCCTCTAAATATTCAGTAACGATTGACCGTTCTTCTGACCTCAACACATGAGCTCGCAGAGAATAGTTGATTTCAATTTTTATATTATCTCTATTTCCGCTGGCACCTATATAATCATACACCCAAGAGTCCAGACTATGAGGATTTTTCGTTTTTTCATTTTTCGTATATCCTTGAGAGATCATGTATCGATCAATTGTATTATTTATCAGCACTCGTTGGTCAAGCATTTCTTCTCTGCTATTGTTGGCCAAGTAGTCCATGTCGATATCTACAGAAAGCCTTGGTAAATTGAAAATAGTCAGATTAATGGCTGTGCCGCCTTTCAACGCAAGACTTTCTTTAAGAATGGGATTTGTATTCAGATATTCCAAAACATCTGCAAGCCTTGTCACTTTCTCAAGCGTGTCTCTCACAAAGCCTAGTTCTTCTGCTTTTTGACCAAGATAAATAATGTCATAGCTAGACAAGAAGATCACCACCTTGTTCTGTTATTTCAAATAATCCTTCCGGTATCATCAATTTCCACTCGCTATTATAAATGTTCTGCTGATTTTCCTCATTTAATAGATACCGTATACTTTTCCCTATTTTTCCCTTGCAGCTTTCTATAAAATCATTCGATAATTGCATTTCCATTTGATAATGCTGCATCAGATAACCAACTCTTTGATAAAGACCTTGGGTGTTAAAAATCGCTAAGTACCTGAGAAGTTTTTCTTCATCTAGATAATGGATTCCTTCTATGCAACTCAAAAGCTCCTCTAGCCCACCAATCTTATTAAAGTCACGAATGCTATCAATCACTGTTCTCTCCAAGTCAGTAATACGAACACCGGTTGTATTCTTTGCCTCTACAATTCCTTCATGAATTCTTGAAGCAACATATTTATAAGTCATATGATCATACTCAAATGTATTGAATTTTGATTCAGAAGAAACATATAGCTCATAAAACACTTGATTTGCAAGTCCATAGTATTCAAAAGCACTATGGTGAGAAATATAAGCCGTGTCAGTAATCGCACAGGCTATTTGATACCTCGTAGCTACAATTTGGCCTGTTACCGGATTTACAACTGAATAGATATTCTTTCGAACCTTTTTTATCAACCCCTTTTTCATCAGGCGGTCCATCAGCGAGTATGCCGTACTTGAATTCCCGGTTAATTGTGCTACCTCTGTGATTGTAAAGACAGGATATTTTGCCAATTGATAGTAGACTTCCACTTTTCTCACCTCATTCTATTTTACTTTCGGAACTTTATTCTTACTATTTGCATAATAATATTCCAAAAGTAAAACGATAATTTATTTTAATACTAGCACGTTTCTCTTTGTATGTAAAGAAAAACGTGCTAGTATTAAAATTCATAAATCTATATGATACGGAATCCATGTTCATAAAGCCATAAATACAGAATGTCTCAATCACTTAATAACTAAAACTATTGTTTCCGGACATTGCATCTCGTCATCTTCTTGATTCCAATGGTAAGCTCCTTTAATATTAATATTGTTTTCATCATTTATATCCACTGTTGCTGTAGGTGAAGCTATTACATCTGGGTAATAGTTGTTCTCTTCTTCATCCTTACTAATGTTTACACAAGATATTATCAAGATGCTTACTATTAATATATAAGAAATAATCAGTGTTTTTTCATGTTTTCACCCTCTTAAACAATATACATAAATACATGTGACAATCCTACTATGTAAAATATACGTACAATAGTTGTAAATCCTGATAAACAAATAGCGTTAAAAAGTATCATATCAGAAATTGTATTTTTTGTTTGAATCTGTAATATTGTGGAATCTCTTTTTTGAATCTATTGTTATTACTGCTACTATCTCTTTATCAACAGTATCAACTATCACAATATGCAAAAAAAGCTATTCTGTTTTGAAACAATGTAAAAGTAAGGTTCAAAAGAAATCAAATATTGCTACTTGTTCTTAATTTTTTTTACGGTTTTATTCATATCATCCAATAACAATCTATTATTCACCCCAGACCTGCGTTACTGTCTTACAGGATCTGACCTTTCCGTCCTTATCATTCAATGCCTCATCCATGCATAAGCTCAGATAAGAATCCTGTAATGCATCTGCCAAGCTGTAGAAGTCCTTTCCTGTTGACAGATAATCTGTCATGCCCTGGAGGCAGGATGCAATCGCAATCTCATCATCGTTAAGTCTTGCATGCTGGAACGGCATCTTATAAAAGTACTCTTCTCCCAGCATCATGCCATAATGCGCCCATTCCTGATTGTCATAAACACCAAGATCGATTCTTTTTAATGTCTGTGTCACAGGAAGGTTCTCTTTTGTCAGGTATCGAACGGTGTAATCATCGATTTCACCTCTGGTTCCCTGTATATTGATCTGCCTTGTGCGTATGGATGAATGATATTGTATTCCACCAAAATCATAGAATGCAATCTTGCCATTCTCAAATTCAAATGTTATCCGGTCTCTCGATGCTTTGACCAATTCTCCGTCAAAGACCATTCCTTCCCGTCCGCCTGTCTTTGTTACGTCGAACCAGTAGCGTTTGCCCCGGATCTCACAGTTTTCAAAGGAAAGTCCGAAAACCTTACGAATAATGCTTACAGCATGGTAACCATGTATGGTCGAGAGATTAATATTCTGAACATCCCCAATCTTGACTTCCGCAACAGCCTGAAGCCAGGAAGCGTACAAAGGCTGTACAAAGTATTGTTCTGCGACCTGTATCTTTGCCTTTGTTTCTCTGTACAGATTCCATATCTTTTCAAGTTCTTCTTTGGTATCCCCCGGCGGAGTCTCGCAAAGTACCGGTATTTTGTCCCTGAACAGCTGCTCAAGGTATAAAAAAGCAAAGCCCCTTTTAACACAAAGCACAACAAAATCCATGGAGCAAGCCTTCAGCTCTTCCAATGTATTTACTACCTGAACATTGAACTTTATAGCAAAGGCTTCTCCTTTTTCCTTATCCCGTATCAGAACCGCTGCTACTTTGAACCGCTCCGGTACCATCATGGCAATTCTCAAGTAAAATTCTGCTCTCCATCCGGACCCAATTAAACCAAATGTAACCATATATGACCCCTTTCTATGCTTTCATTAGAATAATTATCAGCAGCCTATCAGAAAAAATAACCAAAACTGCATGAACTATGTCCAGTATATCATAGTAAATGTATTTTGACCTGAAAAATGAATCAGGAATCCTGCTGTATAGTTTTTTCCTTTATAAACTCTGTTCTGCACTGATTGCAGACAACTTCATACCGGTAAATTTTCAGCTTTTTTTCAATATAGTAAACAATGGTGCCAGGTCATTCGGACAGTATAACCTATTTTTAATGGTCACCGGTTGGTAAAACTGAATCTGCTATATATAACATAACCCGACTGTTAAGTTAAGAACAACAAAAAGTGACCGGGTATTCCAAAGTCCTTTCTTTTAAAAAAGACTTTCCGGATGGAATACCGGTCACTTACTCCTATAACTATTATCTGATCTTTATATGCACTTCACGAAGCTGCAATTCTGTCACTTCTCCCGGTGCACCGCAGAGCAGATCCTGCGCGCTGCCGCTCATTGGGAAGGCTATAACTTCGCGGATATTCTCTTCATTACGAAGAAGCATCAGCATACGGTCAACACCCGGTGCCATACCGGCATGCGGCGGCGCACCGAACTGAAATGCCTGATAGAGTGCTCCGAATTTTGTTTCTAAGGTTTCTTTCTCATATCCTGCAATGGCAAATGCTTTTTCCATAATCTCCATATCGTGGTTTCTCACCGCACCGGAAGAAAGTTCAACACCGTTGCAGACAATATCATACTGATAAGCAAGTATATCCAGAGGATTTTTTGTCATCAGTGCTTCCATTCCGCCTTGCGGCATGGAGAAAGGATTATGTGTAAATATCGTCTTTCCTGTCTCTTCATCCTTTTCGAACATCGGGAAGTCATTGACATAACAGAAACGATATGCATTCTTCTCTAAAAGATCCAGACGGAGACCAAGCTCAGTGCGGATCTGTCCAGCATACTTGCTTGCTTTTTCTTCATTGTCAGCAATAAAGAAAATCACGTCACCGGATACAAGATCTGCAAGTTCTCTAAGTTCAGCTTTCATGTCATCAGGTATGAACTTATCGATCGGTCCCTTATAGGATAAGTCTTCACTGATTTCAAGATATCCGAGTCCCCCCATTCCAATTGACTGTGCAAAGGACAAAAGCTTTTCATGAAAACCCTTGGAGAGCTCTGCGTGAACCTTGATCGCGCGGACTGTCTTTTTATGAAAAGGCTTGAAGGTACAACGCTGGAAGAATTCTGTCACATCGATGATACGGAGCGGATTGCGAAGGTCTGGCTTATCAGAACCGAAGGATAACATGGATTCTTTATAGCTGTAGATAGGGAATGGTGCCTTTGTCACTTCGAACCCTGCCGGTGCGAACTTTTCAAAGGTCTCTGCCAGTACTTCCTCACCGACCTTGAATACATCCTCCTGTGTTGCAAAGCTCATTTCAAAATCAAGCTGGTAGAACTCGCCTGGTGAGCGGTCTGCTCTCGCGTCCTCATCACGAAAACAGGGTGCGATCTGAAAATACTTATCAAAACCGGATGCCATTAGAAGCTGCTTGTACTGCTGCGGTGCCTGAGGCAGTGCATAGAACTTTCCCTTATACTTTCTTGACGGTACGATATAATCTCTTGCACCTTCCGGTGATGAAGAACAAAGGATCGGTGTCTGAATCTCGATAAAGTCCATCTCTGTCATCTTTGCCCGAAGAAAAGCTATCACTTTGGATCTGAACAGGATGTTGTCTTTAACTTTCTTGTTGCGAAGATCAAGATAACGGTATTTTAAACGTACATCTTCTCTTACTTCCTTCGAAGTCGTAACATCAAAAGGGAGATCCTTGTATACTTTTCCAAGGATATCAATTTCATGGGCTTCCATTTCTATTGTTCCTGTCGGTATCTTTGGATTAAAGGTCTCAGCATCTCTTTGTTCGATAACTCCTTTGATGGAGATGCATTCTTCTTTGCGGATTCCCACAAGAAGGTCGGTATTGCGAAGCACCACCTGTACGAGTCCATGCATATCACGAAGATCAATAAAAGATACACCGCCATGATCTCTGATGTTCTCCACCCAGCCTGCTATCATTATTTCTTTTCCAATATCAGATTCTGTGATCTGATTCAGTAACTTGTCACGATACATTGATTTCCTCTCATTCCGCCGACTGATGCGGCATATATTCTTTTGGCGAGTTATGTCAGTCTGCTCCTGATTTATCATTCGGTACGAAATCCTGTACGGAATCCAAATGAATTTCATTAATCAAAAAAACTGCCCGCCCTAAATATCATTCAGGGCGAACAGTACTAAACTTTTGTCCGCGGTACCACCTGATTTACTGCCTCTGCAGTCACTCTAGTGTTATCAATTAACGCTTGATGCACGTCTCACCTACTTAAAAATTCGTTCAGGTTGCAGCTCGAAAGTGTTATTCACATTGATTCACTCTACAGGGTTCTCACCATTCCCCGCTCTCTGGAAGCGATAATCCATGTTACTTCTCTTTGTCCACGCTTTGGTATGTATTATAGGGGAAGTACAAAGGGTTTGTCAATTCTTTTCTTGTCATATTATCATTTCGCCTTGTATAAATCATTTTTTTATGCATTGTATTCCTGTACAACAGCCTTCGTCTCCCATTTTTTACCACGAAAACGTGTTATATTCAGGATTGCACGGACAGCCCAGTCTATGGTCATCGCGATCCATACGCCAAGGACGCCCATATCAAGTACGACAGCTATCACATATGCCAGCCCGATACGAAATACCCACATGGAAAATACACTGGATAAAAGTGCAAATTTTACATCGCCTGCTGCCTTTAAGGTACTTGGCAGTGTAAAAGCAAGCGGCCAGATCAGCATGCAGCAGACACTGTGATATATGATGATCTGTATGGCGTAATGTGTACCAATTTCAGAAAGATTATACCAGCCGGCAATGATACCAGCGAGTGATAACAGGACAAGATTCAGAGCAATCATAAAAATATACGTAATCTTAAGCAGTTTTTTTGTATATGCTCTGGCTTGTCCATATTCGCCGGCACCGACACATTGACCGACAATCGTAATCAGCGCTACACCAAGTGCCATGCCAGGTATATTAGCTAACGTCTCCACAGTGCTTGCACAGGCATTTGCTGCGATGGAGGCTGTACCAAAGATGGATATTATGCTTTGCGTAAGAAGCTTGCCGACCTGGAACAAACTGCTTTCCATCGCCTGCGGAACACCGAGCTTTAATATCTGCCGTAATATCTCTGGATTCCATCCAAAACGCAGAAATCTGTTCAGATGTACCTCATGTTCAGTACTGCTGCTCGCAAACAGCATGATTATACCGACTACAGCTCTGGAAATCAGGGTAGCATAAGCAACGCCTGCCACGCCCATATGAAATTTATAGATAAATACTGCATTCAGTATAATATTGATCATATTCATGACCAGAGACATGATCATTGAAATATATGCCTTATTCATTACACGGAACAAAGAAGCTGAGGTATTATAAATGGCAAGGAATGGAAAGGAAACTGCTGTAATATAGAAGTAAGTAACTGCATTTTTCATGACAAGAGCATCCACATTGCCATAAATCAGTTTCAAAATAGCTTTATTTCCAAGAATGGTCAGCACTGTTAAAAAGACTGATATCAAAAGACTTGCAAGCATCTCCTGATTGGCAGCCTGATTTGCTTTTTCTTTATTCTTGCTTCCAAGGTACTGTGCAACAACAATAGAACCACCGGAAGCCATC
>QKDK01000089.1 GCA_003252135.1 Clostridia bacterium | reverse complement strand
GCACATAGTACGTAATAATCCGTAAGTATCATGGGGACAGAATATTTTTTTACCCCGACATCAGGTATATTTCATAATTCTTTTACTTGACAAGCAAAGAAAGGCATATTTATTATTAGAGCATAACATAAATTATATACAATGGAAGGGTCTGATTCATGAACTATCCCCTGATCACAGATATACAAAAATACTGCATACATGATGGTCATGGTATCAGAACGACTGTGTTTTTTAAGGGCTGCCCGCTGACCTGTCGCTGGTGCCATAATCCGGAGACTCAAAGCTTTTTAAAACAACGATTTTTTGACGTCGACAGATGCACCGGCTGCGGTGCCTGTTTTGTTGCATGTCAGAATCGCGCAATTACCATTCAGCATGAAAAGGCAGTAACAGATGATATACTCTGCACCTTATGTGATGCCTGTTCTGAAGAATGTCTGCAGAACATACGTATACCGTCAGGAAAAGCTTATTCCGTCGATGAGCTGGTAAAGGAACTCGAAAAGGATACTATTTTTTATGAGAAATCCGGCGGCGGCGTAACATTGTCCGGAGGTGAAGTTTTTGCTCAGGATCTGGATTATCTGGAAGAACTTCTTAAAAAGCTTTGGCAAAAATCAATTCGAGTCAATGCAGACACCTGCGGTTATGCACCGTTTTGGTTTCTTGAAAGGCTTCTGCCCTATATTGACACATTTTTATATGATGTCAAACTGATCGATGCGAATCAGCATAAAAAGTTTACCGGTGTCGATAATACGCTGATCCTTGATAACCTCTGCCAGCTAAGTAAACAGGGTGCCTCTCTCTGGATCCGCATCCCTGTCATCGGCGGAGTGAACAGCTCAATAGAACAGATGGAACAAATTGCAGTGTTTTTACAGGAAAATGCCATTCTGGCAAAACAGATTCATCTACTGCCCTATCATGCCATCGCAAGCAGCAAGTATGACAGATTGCAGATGGAATACGATCACGACGCATTTTCAGCACCATCGGCAGATGAACTGGATATGTACAGGGATATTTTTATCCGGCATGGCTTTGAACAGGTGTTTATTGGCGGATAATACTGGATTATCTTAGATACTTTTGTATCTAAAAACCTGATTATTAAAATTTTTATAATCATATATAGAAAGGAAATGCAGATTACGGTATGAATACTCGTGTACAGGCTTTAAGAAAAATCAGCACGGAAACACCTGCTCACATTGATATGGAGCGTGCCAGGTTATTTACCGAAACATACAGGCAATACGAAGGCACCGTTTCTATTCCGGAGATGCGAGCGCTTGCTTTAAAGAACTATTTTGCCAAGAAAACTCTTTATATCGGGGACCAAGAACTGATCGTAGGGGAAAAAGGAGACAGTCCGCTTGCTTCTCCTACCTTCCCGGAACTCTGCTGCCATACAGTCGATGATTTAAAGATCATGAATGACAGAGCCCTGATCAGCTTTCAGGTCAAAGAGGAAGATTATGCTTTTCAGGAAGAAAAGATGATTCCCTACTGGGAAAACCGTTCCATTCGTACTAAGATCATAAGCCAGATGACAGAGGAATGGATGACTGCCTATCAGAGCGGAATCTTTACAGAATTCATGGAACAAAGAGGCCCAGGACATACGGTCGGCTCTGAAAATATTTATAATAAAGGCTTTCTTGAACATAAAGCCGATATCAAAACAGCTCTGGCAAGGCTTGACTGCAAGAATGACAAAGAAGCCTCTGATAAGGAAAATGAGCTGAAAGCTATGGATATTGCCTGTGATGCCATACTGATTCTGGCTGACAGATATCAGCGCTATGCATCAGAGCTTGCAGCTAAGACACTGGATCCTGTAAGAAGAAACGAATTGCTGCAGATCGCAGAGAACTGTGCTGTTGTTCCTGCCCATGAACCATCTACCTACTGGCAGGCACTTCAGATGTACTGGTTCGTGCATCTTGGTGTCACAACAGAGCTGAACCCCTGGGACGCTTATTCTCCCGGGCGTCTTGATCAGCATCTGATCCGCTTTTACGAACACGATATCAGCACGGACGCGCTTGACCGAGACAGAGCAAAAGAGCTTTTGGAATGTCTCTGGATCAAGTTCAATAACCAGCCGGCACCTCCAAAGGTAGGCATCACGTTAAAAGAAAGCAGTACCTATACTGATTTTGCCAACATCAATACCGGCGGTATCACACCGGACGGAAAGGACGGTGTGAATGAAGTCAGTTATCTTATTCTGGAATGCATGGATGAGATGAAGCTGCTGCAGCCAAGCTCCAACGTCCAGATCAGTAAAAGTACACCACAGGATTTCCTTCTGAAAGCATGTGAAATATCCAGAAAAGGCTGGGGACAGCCTGCCTTTTATAATACGGAAGCCATCCTGACAGAGCTGTTGAATTCCGGTAAAACACTTACAGATGCAAGAAAGGGCGGTACCAGCGGTTGTGTGGAAACAGGCGCCTTTGGCAACGAAGCTTATATACTGACCGGATATTTTAACCTGCCAAAAATTTTAGAGCTTACCCTGTTCGATGGTATTGACCCAATGACAGGAAAGCAGCTTGGTCTTCCGCTTGGATCTGCAGATTCTTTTGGAAGCTATGAGGAATTACTTACTGCTTATAAAAAACAGATAGACTATTTTCTTGCGATCAAAATAAAGGGAAATAACACCATAGAAAAAATCTATGCAGACTTTATGCCTGTGCCGTTCCTCTCCATAATCACCAATGACTGTATTGAAAAGGGCAGAGATTATAATGCCGGCGGTGCACGGTATAACACCAGCTACATTCAGGGGGTAGGCATCGGTACGATTACCGACTCGCTGGCTGCCATAAAATACAATGTCTATGACAACCGTAAATTTACCATGACAGAATTGCTGACAGCACTGAAGGATGATTTTCTTGGCCATGACAGAATCTATAACCTGGTCAGAAATCATACGCCGAAATACGGTAATGATGATGATTATGCCGATGATATCATGTATTCAGTTTTTGATTATTACTGCAGCACGGTGACCGGACGCCCTAATATAAGAGGCGGACATTATAGAATCAATATGCTGCCTACGACCTGTCATGTTTATTTTGGCGAAGTCATGATCGCATCACCGAATGGCAGACTGGCACATAAACCAGTATCAGAAGGAATCTCACCTGAAAAGGGTGCAGATATTCACGGACCGACAGCGGTCATAAAATCCACCTCTAAAATGGATCACCTTCGGACCGGCGGGACCCTGCTGAACCAGAAATTTACCCCTTCAACTGTTTCAGGCGAAAAGGGGCTTGAACAAATGGCTAATCTGATCCGGGCTTACTTTGCACTCGATGGCCATCACATTCAGTTCAATGTCATAGACCGTCAGACCCTGCTTGATGCCCAGAATCATCCTGATGATTATAAGGATCTGATTGTACGGGTCGCAGGATACAGTGACCACTTTAAGAATCTTAGTACAGCCTTACAGAATGAAATTATAGAAAGAACAGAGCAGTGCTTTCACTAAGCACTGCTCTGTTCTTTTTGCCTTTATTATCAGTCTGCAAAATTAATGGAAACAGCTCTGTCCTCAATTAAAGTTTTTGCAGCTTCATAAGCTTCTCTGTAAGTCAGCAGTTCATCAGCGTTGATCTCACCAAACGTATACCTGTATATTCCGATCTCTAACTTCATTCTTGCCTGTAAATAGATATATTCCAGTAATCCGGCTTCCAGATTCGTAGTGGTATTGATCTCCGCGATCACATAATCTACCTGAAAATAAAAAGCATACTTTTCTTTGTCTGCATCACTTAAAACAGGGAACGATTTTTTTGCCATACTGTATATATCATAATAAAATTCCATGAAACTATCCATACAGCTGAGCGAGTACTCTGCAGAGGGTGAAAAATACGACTCAAACATTCCATCATAGATCCGAAGTTCGTCTGTATATATCACCTTATTAATGCCATCCTCTTCCAGATGGTTTTCCAATACTCCCATATTCTCCATGGCGACTGCATCAAAGACATAACCCTTATTCTCCTCGATAATACCGTGCAGGCGGGACAGTTCAGAATTTGCTTCTTCTAACTTTTCGCTGGCAGTTAAAGTCAGTTCTTTTTGTGCTGTGATGCTCTCCTGCAATGAAGCATTATCTTGTTTGAGCTTTGCAAGCTCGGATTCAACTTCTGAATTTTCGTTCAAGATTCTTAGATTGTCCTGTAAAAGCTGTTCATTTTGTTCCTGAAGCTTTGACAGCTCACCCGCCTGACTGGTGTCTGCACTGCCCTCTGTTCCCAGCAACACCCTATATGCTTCATTTTCTTCCTTCACTGCCAGGAGTTCAGCTTCCTGCATCGATTTTTCATTGGCCAGCAGCTCATTCTCTTCTATGAGAACCGAATTTTTAGCATTTAGCTTTTCATTCGCTCTCCACTGCATTATTGTAAATCCAGCCATAAGCAGCAGCAAAAGTCCCGCAGCGCCTGTAACAATTGCAAATATTTTTTTATCCATCATATCCCCCTTATATTCACAAAATCCATATATAGGCATTATACCTGAATTTATCCATTTTGAAAACATAAAAACAGGAGATGTTGTAAACAACCACTTTCATGTTGTGAACGACATCTCCCAAAGCCAGATCAATAAAAAATAATATAAAGAACGATAAAATGACTAACAGCAGAAATTACAATTTATTCTCTGCTCTTATTTTCCATTGTTCCTGCAGTTGCCAGCACCCGCTTTGCAGAAAACATTTCTGCAAGCTGGGAAAGTATAATTGCTGCAAACATAACAACACAGCCGAATACCTCCCTTCCGGAGAGTACTTCATGCAGGAGAATGGCCGATGCAACAACTGCAAATACAGATTCCATGCATAACAGCAGCGAAGCAACTGTTGCTTCCGTGTATTTCTGACCGATAATCTGAAATGTATAGGCAATTCCGCAGCTTAAAACACCGGCATAAAGCAGAGGAACCATAGCACTTTTTATTGCGGTAAGCTCCGGAGATTCAAAAATAAACATAAGAATACAGGAAATCAGACCTGAAACTATGAACTGAACGCAGGATAACTTGATTCCGTCAACATCAGGCGCATACTTTTCTATCGTAAGAATATGCACCGCAAAGAGTATGGCGCATACAAACGCCAACGCATCCCCTTTATTAACCGCTCCAAGATTACTTTTATCCATACATAAAAAATAGAGTCCCACAAACCCTACTATGACGCACAGCCAGGTCATAGCAGAAACCTTCTTTTTTAAGAACAATCCAAAGAGAGGGACAAAGAACATATACATAGCAGTTATAAATGCGATTTTACCAGGTGTTGAATATGTAAACGCATGCTGCTGGAAGCTGCTTGCTGCACATAAAATGATTCCCAGCACGATACCATATAGGATCGTCTTCCTGTTCAACGCCCTGCGTTCTTTTTTTTGCACCGCTGACAGGTTCTTTGCACTTTTTCTGTCTCTGACAAGTATAAAAGGAAGCAGAACTGCTGCACCCATCATTGTCCTTATTCCATTGAACGTAAAAGCACCGACATCCTCCATCCCAACGCTCTGAGACACAAAGGCAACTCCCCAGATCAATGCCGTCAGCAACAGCATCAGCACTCCTTTTGCCTGTGTTCCGCCAAATCCAAGTTTACCACTGCTCATCTTAAATTCCTCCCTGATACTGCATGTTCGCCAATCAGGATTCTGACACCTGTATAACAAAACAGTCAGGACAATAGCCTGACTGTCAGTAGGTGCTCACCTGTTTGCTCATATATTCAGAGATTGTAGCAAATTAATCAGCATCCGTCAATCGAAATTATTCTTATCCCACTTTGGAAAAACAGACAGTGCGGTCTCGAAATCATAATTCTTTATATGCCGGCTCAACGGTTTTATTACATCTTCCAGATTAGTTCCTTTCACAGCCTTTGTAATATCATCATAAGTTTTTATAGCAAGACTGTTATCCTGTTCCAGATATGATCTTAACTGCTGCAGAAGTTCCATAATGTGCTCCTGATCACGCAATTCACCTGAAACCATTAAATTTTCTTGTACAGTGAGCTGTTTTACTGATCGATCTTCTTCGCCGCTTGCACTTTGTAATTTCCTGATATCTTTGAATACCTCTTCAAGGCATGCGCCGACAAGCTTTAGCTGGTTCTCATACTGTTCTGTCTGATTATCAATGCACAGCTTCTCCAGTATTTCAGCTTCTTTATGCAGATCACCGGCAGCTATACTTCCTGCCAGTCCTTTTATTGTGTGTGCCAGTCTTTTTGCATCTTCATAGGCCTGTACTTCCATTGCTTTTCGAAAGCGTTCCGAAAAATCAAGATTACCCTCCATGAACTTTTGAAGTACTGATCGATAAAGCGCTTCACTCCCATTGGCATATGCAATTCCTGCTTTTGAATCCAGGACTGCAAATTCAGGTAATGGTGTACCGTTTTTTTCTGTCTGTGCAGTATCAGTTATTTCTGCTTTTCTGCTCCTAGTCAGCGGCATCCACATGCATAGTGTCTGAAGAAAGCTTTCAATATCAATAGGCTTTGAGACATAATCGTTCATACCGGCCGTATAGCAGCGGTCACGCTCCCCTTCTATTGCATTTGCCGTCATTGCTATAACAGGAAGCATATCATACTGATTTTCCTTACGAATCAGTTTCGTTGCTTCATAGCCATCCATGACTGGCATCTGACAATCCATGAGTACGAGATCAAAGTTCTCTCCATGAATATGATCTATGGCCTGACTGCCATTCTCGGCAACAGTGACCTGTATGCCAACTTCGTTCAGAATATCAAGTGCAAGCTCCTGATTCACTTCATTATCTTCTACCAGCAGTACTTTTGCATTCCGCAGAATAGAAAGGTTCAACGACAGATTCTTAGTTTCGCTTTTGTAATCAAAGCTCTTAACATCACTATTGGTAAGCTGCATGATCATATCAAGCAGGACCGATGTATTTACCGGCTTTACAAGGAATCCTTCAATACCTGACTGGTCTGCTCTTTTGCTGATTTCTTCTCTCCCATATGCTGTCAGCATGATTGTCTTTGGTCTGGTTTGATCTGAATCAGAATTTTTCATCTTTTCAAAAACTTCAAATCCATCCATATCCGGCATCAGATAATCTAAGATCACCAAATCAAATTTATGTTCATTCTCTGTGCTCTCCAGCATCGCAAGTGCTTTTGCTCCTGAACTTGCAAGGTTGACCTCAAACCGGAAGCTTTCGAGTATGTTCCTCATCATTTCTCTGGATTCTTCGTCATCATCCGCCACCAGGATCTTAAGCTTTGGTATTGATATGTGCTGTTCCAAAAGTTCTGTTTTTTCCATATCATACTTAACGAACTCTGCTGTGAACCAGAAGGTACTGCCCTTTTGATAAACACTGTCAACACCAATCTCTCCATTCATAAGTGTAACAATAGATTTTGATATGGCCAGTCCTAATCCGGTCCCGCCGTATTTTCTTGTTGTCGAGGTATCAGCCTGCGTAAATGCCTGAAAAAGTCTTCCCTGCTGCTCTATTGATAACCCTATTCCGGTATCTGCGACCGTAAATTTCAACTTTACTTTATCTCTGGATTCACTGACCTTTTCAACAGAAAGTGATATGCTTCCTTTTTCAGTGAATTTTATCGCATTGCTTAGGAGATTTGTTATGACCTGTCCAAGCCTTAACTTATCCCCCACGACAATATGGGAGAAACCGGGCTCGATCCTGTTGATCAATGCTATGTTTTTTTCCTGTGCTTTTACAGCAATAAGATCTGTCGCATGCGATATGACATCTTCCAGATCGAAACGGCCTTTTTCCATTTGCAGCTTACCGGCTTCTATCTTTGAAAAATCAAGTATATCATTGATGATTTCAAGCAGTGACTGTGCAGAGAACTGCACCTTTTCAATATAATTTCGCTGTTTGTCCAAGAGCTCTGTACGCAGCGTCAGATGGCACATACCAAGGATCGCATTCATTGGTGTTCGGATTTCATGACTCATGTTGGCAAGAAAGTCCGATTTCAATTGATTTGCATTATCTGCTGCTTCCTTTGCTCTTGCCAGTGCCTCATTTATCTCGTGCTGTGCCGTAACATCCACGATCGTCAGAACAGTACCGCTGTGCCTGTCCTCCTGATACATAGGGTTGGCAGTGACCTTTACCCAGTGAACAGCGCTATTCTCTACTTTCCAGCGAACAAATTCCTGTGCATATAATTTCCCATGCGCTACTGCTCTGCAAATGGGACATTCTGTCTCTTCATCAGTAAAGTATTTATGAATCCTTTCATGTGCAGTATGCCCAACTAATTCTTCCTCATTTTCCATGGACAGCATCTGCAGTAATGCCTGATTACAGAACGTTATTTTTCCGTTCGTATCAGCGCCGTATATGCCCTCTGCGGCAGAATCCATGATCATCTGCAGCTTTTCTTTATTGACGGACATCTCCGATAATGCTGCCGAAAGCTCTCCTGTACGTTCATTGATCCTCATCTCCAGCAGCGCGTTCGCTTCTTCGATCTCTGCCGCCAGCTTTTTCTGTTTGTTGATTGCTCTTTTGGCACGTATATAGAACCAGAAGCAGATCAGGATCAGCAGGAAGGAAGCAATCAGTTTTAAAAAGTTAATAATATTGATGATCCTTGTATATCCGTCCAGCTGGTTCGAAAAATATGTATTGATGGTATCAATGGTATCGACAACGTCATCTGAAAATGTTTTTTTAGCACTCAGATAATCCTTACTGCGCATTAATTCAAGCGCCGAGCTCCAGTCGCTTCCTTTGATCAATGCAATTGCGTCTGTTTCTATGGATGACATCGTGCTGCACATATTGATGGCATCTTCTATCTGGTCTTCAACTCCTGATCCTTTGATCAGTTCCAGATAAGAGGCCAGACTTTCAGTCTGCTGATTCAGGACATCCTCTATATCTTTTAATTCAGCCGAATCCTCCGAAACAGCAGCCAGTGTAATCCTGTCGGATACTGTTGATTTACTGCTTATTATTTTATTCCTGTATTCTGTTACCTGTGTGACCTTCAGGGTCAGGTTTCCCTGGACATCAGCAAGAATCATTGTAGCTATAAATAAAAGTGTGATTACAATACCTGTGCCAAAGATCATTCGTATGGTCATTTTATCTTTCATGAAACCTTTGTTCCTCCTCACTGGTATTGATTTTTAATTTGTAATATCGTTTCTGAACAGGCTAAGAACACATCGACGATTCGAGGATCAAAATGTACTCCCGACTGACGTTTAATTTCTTCGACAGCATCTTCATGTGTCCATTTATTTTTATAGGGACGTTCACTGACGAGTGCATCATATACATCAGCTATGGCAGCAATTCTTCCGGCCAACGGGATCTCCTCACCCTTTATTCCATTCGGATACCCTGTTCCGTCCCATTTTTCATGATGCGTCAAAGCAATGAGTTTGGCTGTTTTTAACAGCTGTGAGCTTGGCTGTTCAAAGATATCATACCCATAAACAGTGTGCTTTCGCATTATTTCCCATTCATCCTCATCAAGCTTTCCGGTCTTTTTTAATATATAATCCGGTATTCCGATCTTCCCGACATCATGCATGGGAGAAGCCTGGTAGATCAGCTCGACCTCCCGTTTCTCCAGTCCCATTTGTGCGGCGATGACCTTTACATAAAGGCTCATGCGAACTACATGCATACCGGTATCATTGTCCTTGAATTCAGCGGCTTTACCAAGGTATTTTATGACCTCAAGTCTTGTTTCCCGAAGCTCTGCAGTTCTCTGATAAACCATCTCTTCTAATGTCTGGTTCTGATTATACAGATTCAGATGCGTCTTTATTCTGGCCAGGACTGTAGGCGGATTGATCGGCTTTGTTACAAAATCAACGGCACCGACTTCAAAGCCCTTTCGTTCACTTTCGGCATCCTGCATCGCAGTCAGAAATATGACCGGTATGTACCTGGTGTATGGATTATCCTTCAATCTTCTGCAGACTTCAAAACCATCCATGCCCGGCATCATCACGTCCAGCAGGATCAGATCCGGTCTTTCTGCTGCGTTTGCAACTTTAAGTGCACGTTCTCCATTAATAGCCACCTTAACATTATATTCATTCTCTAGAATTCCGACCAGAAGGTCAATGTTTTCCGATGTGTCATCAACAACAAGGATAGACTGTTTTTTATCAACTTCATCCATCGTATAATTCCTTTCCTGTCATACCGTTTATGTTATAATTGTATTCATTTTCGTGAATTATTTGATTTTATTCATAATAAAAGAGAGGTCTGTGTTCCCATTATAACAGATTAATATGAAATTTGTATGAAAAATTTCAATGAGATATGCTCCAGTCATACTTTCCTGTCACACTTTCCTTTTATAAAGCATCAAGGTGCCTGCCGGTATACACACAGAGCATGTACCATGCGAACATATCCTTGCATATGCATTCTACATGCCGAAAATAAAAACTGACCCCTCGTTTTAAAAGGGATCAGTTCCTTGATACAATATTCTTTTGTTCTTCATGTACAAGCGGCTGTTATCTATGCTATCAGCCGGCCATCAGAATCTGCTATCCACCAGATTCAATTCAATGATCATGGATCTGTAATCGCCAAAGATGACCGGAACAGGGATACCGGCTTTCATAAGAGTATCACCTAGATAGATATCCTCTCCTATCTGATATAACCCGTCTGGAACAAGACCTTGTAATCGGAGATATTTCTTCTTTGCATTCGGTTTTGCATGCACCTGAACATAAGTCACAAAGCTTTTCTTTTTATCCTTAGATACGATCTGATAGCAGTCATAGTCATGGTTTTCCTGATACGATGCAATTCTAAAGTAATCTCCGGACAGGACAAGCGGATTGAACTTTTTGAACTTGTCAATCTGTCCCGGTATCTCATCACGGTCGCTCTGGGAAATCTTTGTGATATCAAGCTCATACCCAAAGGTTCCCGATAATGCCACATCACCTCTTGTCGAAAAAGGAGTCACTCTTCCTGTCGTATGATTCGGACAGTCAGATACATGTGCTCCGATTGTCGAGAGCGGATATATAAGCTGTGTTCCTTCCTGGATGATCAGACGTTCAACGGCATCTGTATCGTCAGAGCACCAGAACTGAGGGCTGTAATAAAGCATGCCCGGATCAAACCTTGCTCCGCCGCCGGAACAGTTCTCAAGCAGCAGCTCGGGGAAATCTTTTAATAGGCGTTCCTGCATACCATATACGGCAAGCATCTGACGGTGCATGATCTCACCCTGCTGATCGGCAGGCAGATAAGAACTTCCGATATCAGATAACGGCCGGTTCATATCCCATTTTACATATTCGATGGCAGCACTCTTTAATATTGCAGCAATAGAATTATATATATATTCCGCAGTCTCAGGTCTTGTCAGATCAAGCACCAGCTGATTTCTTGCCTGCCCCGGCTCTCTGCCCTCGCAGCGCAGTGCCCATTCCGGATGCAGCCTGTAGAGCTCCGAATCCGGTGAGATCATCTCCGGTTCGAACCAGATACCAAACTTTAATCCGATGTTATGTATCTCATCTGCCAGATATTTTAATCCGCCCTGTATTTTACTTTCATTGACGAACCAGTCACCAAGACTGCTGTTATCACTTTCACGGTGACCGAACCAGCCGTCATCCATAACAAGCATCTCAATTCCATGAGCTTTGGCTGATCTGGCAATATCAAGAAGCTTATTGGTATCAAAATTGAAATAGGTTGCCTCCCAGTTATTTATGAGTACCGGACGCATTTTATCCTTCCATGCGCTTCTGATCAGATGATTCCGGTACAGGTCATGATAAGTCTGTGTCATCCTGCCAAGTCCGCTTCCCGAATAGACCATGACAACTTCCGGTGCTGTGAACACCTCCCCAGCCGACAGTTTCCATGAAAAATTCTCCGGGTGGATGCCCATAACTGCTCTTATATGATCAAACTGATTTTTCTGGACTTTTACCATGAAGTTTGATGAATACACAAAATTCATAGCATAAACTTCACCTGTATTCTGCGTTGTTCCTTCCGATACAACCGCAAGAAAGGGATTCTCCTGGTGACCTGAAATACCGCGGCAGGTCTCGATGCCCATGCTTCCATAACCGATCGGCGTTCTGCTCATGTGACGTTCTCTTGCCCATGAACCATGCAGTGATAATGTTTCATAGGATCCCGGTCTGATATCCAGACTTCCTGAAAGTACTTTTGTTAAAAAGACCGGCTCTGCTGCAGTATTTTTTACTCTTACACTTTTTATAACTGCATCAATACCGTCAAAAACTGAATACAGCAGCGTTACCTGTATCCCTGTGATTTCGTCTGCAAGCATGATTTCGAGTGTCTCACTGTCCTCGCCCCAAGTCGAAGGCAGACCTTCAAGCGTTTGTTTCCCTTTGTATATGACATGACTTTTGTATACGAGCTCTGTCTGTTCCTGCCCATTCATCCTTTTGACGGATAAACAGCTTTCACGAAAATCCCCAAGTCCTTTTGTCGGGTATTCCATAGGAAAACAATCCATAAAAGATACTTTTTCTCCGGGCTTTTGTTCTGGTGTAAATGGATTGACCTCCAGCCCTAACAGATAGGTCAGGTCTGTGCTCTGCAGTTTATCCCCATAATAAACATGTCCAAGATACATCTCGTCTGCCAGTCCCATGACATACGAAGTGTTCACAGTATCGATCTTAAAAATACTGTTTTTTTCGTCAAACAAAATCATCGTTCTACCCCACTTTTTTTATTTTTTCTTCTTTCTTTTTCCCTGCAAAATGTAAAAGTGCTACACAGGCAGCTCCAGCCAAAAACGCAATAATATGAAAACTGTGCAGTGACAGTGCTTCCTGAGGTGTTTCAAGCGTCGTAGGACCATTGGTGATGGCATACAGTGAGCCTGCCATCAGTCCCAGAATGGCATACATGGTTTTGGAACGGTGCTTTTCAAGACAGACCCTGAGGCCTTTTACAACCGACAGCGCACCTGCTATGATCCCAAGTATAAAAATAATAATTCCCACTGCATAGGAAAGATTCAAATGCAACAATTCCTTCAGCCCTGTCATGACCGGAATGTATAAACCAAAGATCAGCATGAGCGTTGACCCTGATATCCCCGGCAGAAACATGGCTGATATTGCAATCATTCCGCATACGAACACGTAAAACATCATCGGAATACTTAGTGACGCCATGCTGATACCTGTAAATATGCTGCTGTTGTTAAAATAGGTTATTGCAATAACAAGCAAGGCTCCTAGTACGGCGAATACAACATTAAATATATTTTCTTTAAAGGCTGCTTTTTCATTAAGAACCACAAGAGGTATGGAAGCTATGATAAACCCTAAGAACAAGGAGCTTACCACATAAATATGTGACTCAAATATACTGGTAAGCACAAGCACCGCTGAAACCATCCCGATGATCCAGCCGCAGCCAA
>QKDK01000174.1 GCA_003252135.1 Clostridia bacterium | reverse complement strand
GGAGACTAACTATTAGAAGTCAATAGATTTTTGAAATTATTTCAACTTTATTGAAGGGTAAACTTAATAAACCTTTCAAAAGGTATCTTGAAAAGCAATGCAAATGATTATGGCTGGTTAACCACTACATTAATCAGCGAAGCTTTGAGACATCAAATGACACGTCTGTTGTTTCCAAAGTATAAATAACCCGAATCAGCTTTTTGGCTACATGATTTAGAGCAACTCGATGAGGCTTTCCCTCGACGCGCTTTTTGTGATAATACTCAGCAAAAACCATGTTGTACATGATAAGTGGCATGGCACAGTTCATCAATGCATAGCGAAGTTGCGAGGAACCTCGTTTTACCATTTTACCTTTGAATTCCATAGTACCGGATTGGAAATATCCCGGCTCCAGCCCTGCAAATGAAAGCATTTGAGCAGGAGAGGAAAAATTTTGTATGTTGCCATATTCAGAAATAATGATAGCAGCAGAAATTGGTCCAATACCAGGAATAGTAAGAGTGCGAGGATTTAGTTCGGTAATAAGTACTTTGATTTCGGATTCAAGACGCTGAACCTCTGTATCAGCCAATTGGTAAAGATTAAGTATACTAACAAGCTGCATTTCAAATATTTCGTTCGAATCACCGACGGTATTAGTAGAAAGTTCTTTCAAAGCAAGAAAACGTTGCATAGAAAATTTACCACGGGAGATGCAGCGAATAACATCATAGGAAGCTGCATTCATACGCGCCATTTTATCAGGAGTATGATACTTCTCCAACAAATACAAAGCAGTTTGACTGAACTTGTCTTTAAAGAAAGGTTTAAACTCCGGGAAAATATGATCCAAAACATTTGTAAGCTTAACCATGTAAAGGCTACGTTGGCGGACAATAGTGTCACGTAACCTGGTTAATGACTTTAAGGAATATGTATGATAAAATCCTTTTGGATAGGGTTTGTAATCAACCGTCGTAAGCCAATGAGCTATTGATCGCGAGTCGATAGAATCGTTTTTGGTTTTCCTTAAAGTCTGTGAATGAATAAACTTGCTGATAAGAGCAGGATTTGATTCCATGAAGCTGTAGTGGGCGTTCTCAAGGAATCGTTTCAGATTAGAGGTGTAATGACCGGTTGCTTCAAATCCTATTCTTATTTCTTGAGAGGAATCAAGAGATTTAAGAGTGGAAAGAAGGACAGAGAAACCCTCATAAGAGTTAGAAATCACAAGGTCATTTGCTATAACTTCACCTGAATCATTAAAAATGAAACAATCGTGTTTGTACTTTGAAACATCGATACCAACAAAGTACATGGTATGTACCTCCTTATAAATGGAATTTTAGCACTGTTGTTTTCCACAGGGAGTCCGGCCGTGTAATCTCGAAGAATGAAACGTCTAAAGAACCTATGGTTCTATGCGTTAACTAACTGATTACCAGTGAAGACGAAAAGCTGTGGTCTGAGTCTCCTAATAACAGCAGTCAAAGCTGTAAACATATAGGTACAAATCCACAGTGCTTAACGTATTATAACTGAGCAAATGAGCTCATAGCTATAAACAATAAATAGAAAGGAAAAATATAATCCAATCACCTATCAAAGGATAATTGGATTATACGAGAATACATATGAATACTAATTTTGAAGAGCTTAAGACATATATTGAAAGACAGACAGCACTTGGCACCGCAATTTCCATGCTGCACTGGGATAACGAAACACTGGCACCCAAAGAGGCAATCAAAAATACTTCCGGAATAATTGGTATTCTTTCAGGAGAGTATTATCATGCAGCGGTCAATGACAGGGTCATGGAACTGCTTGATCTGCTTTTGGAAGGTAAGGAGCAGGAAACTCTTGACTGGAAAGAAAAAGCAATCGTTCATACCATGGCAAAGGATATTGATATCATCAAGAAAATTCCTGCAAAAGAATACATGGAATTTCAGGAGCTGACATCGGAAGCGGCATCCATATGGGCGAAGGCCAAGCAGACCAATGATTTTTCCAGCTATCTTCCGACGCTCGATAAGATCATTCAGACGCTGAAGCGATTTGCAAAGTACAGGGTCAAACCAGGTCAGAGTTCATATGATATGATGCTGAATGATTATGAAGAAGGGTTTACTACAAAAGAATTGGACATATTCTTTGGGAAAATCAGAGAAACTGTGGTTCCTCTCCTGAAAAAACAAAAGGAGAAGCAGCCTGTAAACAAAGCGTATAATGAAAGGTATTATGCAAAAGACAAGCAGGCAGAGTTTGGACGCTTTCTTGCCGAGTATGTTGGGTTTGATTTTCAAAGAGGTGTTCTTGCTGAAAGTGAGCATCCTTTTACCATGGAGTTTCATAATCATGATGTAAGAATTACCACACACTACCTTGAGAACAACCTCGAAAGCAGTATCTTTTCCATTATTCATGAAGCGGGACACGGTCTGTATGAGATGGGAGTGCAGGATGCACTTACCCTGACGCCGGTCGGACATGGGACTTCCATGGGAATGCATGAATCACAGTCAAGATTTTTTGAGAACATGCTGGGACGGAGCAGGTCATTCTGGGTTCCGATATGGGACAGACTGCAGAATACTTTTCAGGAATCACTTGCTGATGTGACACTTGATCAGTTCATCGCCGGAATCAATAAAGCAGAACCTGATTTTATCAGGACAGAATCAGATGAACTTACCTATTCTCTTCATATTATGGTTCGTTATGAGCTTGAACGGATGATCTTCAATAACGAACTTGAGACAAAAGATCTGCCGGCGGCGTGGAATGAAAAGTATCAGGAGTACCTTGGAATCACACCGCCTACCGACACGCTTGGTGTTCTCCAGGATCTTCACTGGTCAGGAGGAAGCTTTGGGTATTTTCCATCCTATGCTATCGGAAATGCTGTTGCGGCGCAGCTGTATCATTATATGGATCAGAAGCTGCCTATGGAAAAACTGCTTGAAGAAGGAAATATAGCACCGATCAGGGAATTTCTGCGTGAGAATGTTCATCAGTGGGGTATGACAAAGACCACCAATGAAATGCTGATGGAAATCACAGGGGAACCTCTCAATGTTGAATATTATATTACTTATCTGACAAAAAAGTACGGAGAATAATCTGATCTGATAAAGTACGGAGAATGATCTGATCTGGCAAAATAGTCAGACTGATATTAAAAAGACAACTGGGCATGCCGCCCGGATTAAAATGTGAAATGTATTCCAATATGACTTTTGATGCAGTTTATCCTGCTGGTCAGCTGGAATGCATTTCACATATTTTTTTGCAAAATAAATGAGCGTAGACTTGGGGGATCTACGCTCAATGCAAGAGAGGAGGAGCTATTATGTAATCTTATTGCGTGAGGGGGGGAGAATACACAATACTCCGGGAGGCTAGCAAGGCCATCACTAACATTTATAAAATGTTTAGTTGTAAGTATATTATATACCAAGCATCACAAAAGTCAAGCATAAAATTTCATATTTCGAATAAATAATGTTGATATTCACAAACGAGAAATATACATTAAAAATATGAGGGATAAATATCACGATAAGAGAAAATGAAATTATTGACGTGCTTTGATGTTATAAAAATAACACTTTAAGCGATAAAAAACAATGATAATTTGTAAATGTGAGTACTTTTGAGTGAATAAAAGGCAGCAGGGCTGATAACAATGATGTTTTATAAATGATAACAATGCTGTTTCATAAATGATGACAAGAATAGGAATTGATATTGCATTAATTGATAAAAACAGGCATAATATTATCAGTAGACTCTGCACTGACTTTCAAAAAAACATAACACAGAGTCTGCAAGAAAGGAGCAATTTATGAAAAAACTGACCGCGTTTTTTGGAATTGCAGTGATGTGTCTGACCCTGACAGCCTGCGGTTCTTTATTTAAACATAATGAGAATAATGTATCTGTCACTGTGACAATTGCACCGACAAAGGTTCCTTCGCTTGTGCCATCTGTAACTGATGCTGCACCGACAGAGCCTGCGCCTACAGAAACTCCTGCAGTAACAAAAGCACCGACTGCGACTTCTGCACCATCCGAAGCAGCGACTGCAACACCAGTACCGGAACCAATGTCAGAGGGTGAAGCACTTGATGCTGTGAAAGCGGAAATCGATACTGCGATTTACACGATCTCTGTTCCTGAACAGATAAATATCGATGGAAAACTGTATTATAAGTTTACCGTCAGCGATGCAAATCAGGTCTATTCACCGGATATTATTGTCGAAGCACTGACCGGAAAACTGTATTATTATGATTCATATAACGTATTATCAACATTCGAAAGCTTTCCTCCTGACAAAACAGAGACAGCTGATTCCCAGGGAGATACCCTTACGAAGGAGGAGGCAGTTGCTTTATTAAAAACATTATCAGCTGATGTGCTTGGATTACCTGATACGCTTGATGCGTATGATCTGAAGGTGGACAGCTGGAATACCGTGGTCAAGGGTACTGAATGTTATTGCATCAACGTGCTTTCTAATTCGAACGGCAGTGTAGCTCTGGTTGGCATGTATTATGTATCTCTGGACGGCAGCATGATCTATCGAAATGACGCAGATGATTTTACATTGATATATTGATTTTCAAAAGACTTGCATGATTCATGCAGGATACTGCAGCATATTGGGGAACTAATGTTAGTTTTGCATATTGACTTAATGGAGTGAGGGTGCGTGAAACAGAAAATTGAACAGCTGTCGAAGGGAATCTTTGAGTATCAGCTGCCGGGGATCATACTCTCGGAGGAGAAGATTGAACGAACGGTAGCAGCCGGTAAATCACATCACGGACAATTTATCATCAGTAACAGCAGGGGCAGCCGCATGAAGGGAGTGCTCTATTCTTCGAGTCGCCTGCTCACGCTCGAAAATGACAGGTTCATCGGAGAAGTGAACGAGATCAACTACCAGTTCTCTGCCGAATACATGAACAGTCAGGATGTGATCTCAGGTGAGATCAGCATTATATCAGATTGTGGTGAGACGATCCTTCCCTTTACAATAACTATTGAGCCTCCCTATTGTGAATCCTCCATGGGCATAATAAGGGACCTGTTTCAATTTACA
>QKDK01000096.1 GCA_003252135.1 Clostridia bacterium | reverse complement strand
TTTCTTAATTTCCTGAATGACCTGGTAGTAAATTGGTACCGTTGTATCAAATTCCATTGTGTTCTCCTTTCTTGTGTTATAGTGCACTATCTGCATAGTACACTAGTTGTTTGCATTTGTCAAGTACAAAAAACCGGGTCATCAAAATTATTGATGAACCCGGTATATAGTCTGTATATCGTATATGGTCAGCCTTCATGGCCATTTCTTAATTTCTTCTCAGCGGCTTCCTGTCATCATCAAATACCAGCAATCTCTTAGCCACCAGGGAGTCCTTATTGAGGAAGCGTACATCTGATGCAAATCTTACTTCAAGAAGCTTCACATCAGAATTATCATATACTTCACCTTTACCAAAATACTTATGAACTACAATATCGTGCTGCTTTAATCCGTCGATACGAGCACGCAATGCTTTCTTTTCTTCTGATTCTTTTGTAGCGGAGGCCTTAATACCTTCGGCAGTCGGAACCTGGTCGTTAAATACATCTTCAAACTCAGCGTTCTCCAGGGCATCCTCTTCACTGTCTTCATCATTCACAACACGTACTTCAGGACGTTTTCGTGCTATGACCTGCTCTTTAGCAGCTTTTGGCTCCTTACCTTCTCTGCCTTCCTTCAGGCTGATATTCTTCAGATTTTTAACCTTCTGAAGCATCTCACTGTTCTTGCTGTTTCCAAAAGCAATCTTATTCTTGATGTAAATTACAACTATTGCGATTACACAGATAACAACGATGGCTATAATGACTGCCCATACACTATTGAAATCTCCGCTCTCACCATTCATCGGAGGCATTGGCGTATTGGTTGCAGCTGCATCGGTTGGTTCTGCAGTAGGTGTGGGTGTAGGTTCCGGTGATGGTGTAATGGTTGGTGATGGCGTAGGAGTAGGCGTCAGAGTCACGGTAACATCTGACTTTAAAATGTATGAGCTCGTTGCAAACCCAGTAAGGTCTGCTCCTTCCCATACAAAATTAATCTCATACCAGACTTTTGAGCCGACAGTTTGTTCAGATAAGATTATAACATCAACACCAACGCCAAGTTTTACCGGTATTCCGTTATACTCGATCTGTGGATTATCCGTCCCTGCCCCTTCACGAACGTTCACCGTATTGGTCGTCACACCTTCATAAAAAACGGTACTGGCCTCTGCTGCAAATACCGATATCGCAGAGTATAAAGCAACCAATAATGCTGTCAGACATAAATATATCGTTATTTTACATGCTCTCGTATGCTTTGCTTCCATATTTATCCTTCCTCACAATCTTGTTCACTGTAATCTGATTCCCCCAAAAATATACTAGTACCATTGTACCAACACATTATGAAAAAGTCAAAACGTTTTCCATGAAATCTATATTACAAATCTTTTAAATCAACTAATTTAACATTCTTTTTTTCCCTGCAGTCAGCCGCTGCATCCTCTGTAAATCCACTTTTTGAGAAGAAATAGATCTCTTCTGTCCGAAGCCGTGTCTGATCTGCCAGCATAAAGTAATGCTCTAACAACGCAGCATCAACCTTACTGTCCTGCCATATACACGCACCAATAAGATATTTACCGTCTGCAGACTGTGCTATCATATCAAGTCTTACGTCTTTTCCATTCCAGCTTCCAAAGGAAGTATATTCAGCCAGAGTACGTTTATAACGCACCAGAAGCTTCAGATATTCTGTACATAACTGATTGAATGATTCTCCAAGATAATCAGGAAATGCCTGCTGTATGCATTCTTCATATACCCATTCCTTACGCCCCATACTGATCATGGATTGATTCGGGAATACAAAGCGATACCAGAAATTCAAAAAATTATCCTTGATCCGGTATAATCCTTTCTGAACATTGGCATGACTTTTAGAATCCATGGAAAACACTTTTTCCACCAGATCCATCTGTATCAGGTTTTTCAGATAAACACTTATCTTGGCTCTGCTGAAGTTCGTTCTTTCATATATGTCGTTCAGTTTATATTTTCCCTGTGCCAGGGCATTCAATATGGCATTATAAGCAGAAAGCTCGCGCAGTTCATACTTAAGTATAAGTTCTGCCTCATGAAAAAAAGGAGCGGTCGGAGACAAAAACAGGCGTTTGATGTTATCCTGCACAGATTGTTTTTCATTCCATTGTATCAGGTACTTGGGCACTCCGCCTACAGCAGCATTAATACTGATGCACTCTTCGACAGAAAGCTTTGGGAACCATTCTCCAAGTTCCATAAAGGATAATTCTTTCATTTTAATGAAACCAGATATCAATCTTGCCGTCAGCCCAAGATGCTTGACCATATCATTTTCGACCCACTCCACAGAAGACGTGCATAAGAGGAACATGACATTGCCAAATTGCTCAACATCACCTAAAATCTTTGCGATCGAAGCCGCAAATCCGCTTGTATTCTTCGCTGCATAATGAAATTCATCAATAACAACGACTTGTTTTTCCTGTTGTTTTTCAGAAACCGATAAAACACTTTTAAAGAAATCATAATAATCTGTTTTCACGAGGTCGTCTGTTTTAAAAACCCCCGGATAGTTAACTCTGATTTCTTCTTCCATTATCAGCAGCTGTTCTCTTTCTGTTGCTTCCCGCGCAAGATAATAATAAGCACGAAGACCACGGATAAATTCTGCGATCAATGCAGATTTACCAATTCCTTCCCTTCCATACAGAATTACAAGATTGCTTTTACTTCCTGCATAGATCTCTTCCAGCTGCTTTTGTTCTGTTGTCCGCCCAACAAACATGAACATCCCCTCCACAATGTTTACATCTTTTCAGGTGCCTCGATTGCCAGTACATCAATGCATAATTCAAAGATTCTTAAAACCAATAGTATCATTGAAATCCATTCTTTTTGCTTTTCCTTATTCTCTTCTGCTATGATCTTATTCTCATGATAAAATGTGTTCAGAGCATTTGCCAGTTCAAAGATATACTGGCATATTTTATGAGGAGCCATCTCTTCTGCTGCATGCTCCATCATATCATTGAACCTTACAGCCGTCAGCATCAGATCTGTTTCACTTTTCCCGTATGTTCCGCTGCCAGTCATAAACGCCGTTTCAACAGGCTGTGGGTTGCTTTCCTTATATTTTCCAAGGATTGATTTGATTCGCACCATGGTATACAGAACATATGGACCAGTATTTCCTTCAAAGGATGTAAATCGATCCATATCAAATACATAATCCTTGGTAGCCTGGTTGGAAAGATCACCGTATTTCAGCGCTGCCAATGCGACTTTTTTTGCAATGCTCCTTGCTTCATCTTCTTCGATTTCACGATTTGACATGATCTTGTTGAAGACTTCTTCGTTAACACTTCCGATCAGATCGTCCAGGCGCATGATACCGCCGTCCCTGGTTTTAAAAGGTTTCCCGTCTTTTCCATTCATAGTGCCAAATCCAAGGAAGTTAAGTTCAACATGAGGTTTAACAAGTCCTGTCTTTCTGGAACAACGGAATATTCTTTCGAAGTACAGCTCCTGTCTTTTATCCACAATATAAATGATCTGATCAGGATTGAACAGTTTCACGCGTTCTACGATTGTAGCAAGATCAGTTGTGTCATACAGCGTTGCACCGTTTGACTTCAGGATCATGCAGGGAGGCATCTCCTTGGTATCTGT
>QKDK01000249.1 GCA_003252135.1 Clostridia bacterium | reverse complement strand
TTATTGATACAATTAATCCTTACAGGGTGAAACGATAAGGGCTGCGATATCGAATTCGCCTGCGTGAGCCTCAGAAAAAATATAGAAATATAGAAAAAAAAACATGTAATATTGTAAAAAATAATATGGACTATAGGATAAAACAGGTATATAGAACAACATAGGTATATGGAACAACATAGGTATATAGAACACCATAGGTATATAGAACAACACCACAAGTGTATAGAACAACAAAGGAATGGAGAAAAAATGAAACAGATCAACATCTCATTGCAAAAGAAAATTTTATTGATCATAGTAACACTTTTCTGGTTTGCCCAGTATGTCTACATCCCCTACCAGACACCGTACCTCTCATCAACCGGGGTTCTGGCATCTTACATTGGAATCATTGTCGGAGCGTATGGCTTTTCTCAGATGATCCTTCGAATACCTGTGGGAATTCTGGCTGATCGAAAAGGAAACCATAAGCCTTTTATCTTAATTGGTGTGTTATTTTCTGGTACTGCTTCTTTGTTCCGTATTTTTTTGGCAAATGGAACCGGATTCTTTCTTGGAAGCATCTTTTCCGGTATGGCATCCGCTATGTGGATCTCATTTATGGTACTGTTCTTTTCGTACTATTCGAAAGAGCAGAAGAAACATGCCTCCGGTATAATCGTTGTTGCCAATAATCTTGGAATATTCATTGGCTTTCTGATCGGGACATTACTGCATGATTCCATAGGAATTAAGGGACTCTGCATTCTTGGTGTGTTTTCTGTCGTTCCGGCTTTTCTCGCAGGAATTCTGATTCAGGAACCTGAAAAAAGAAAGGATGTCCTGCCGGTAAAAGAATTATTGAAAGTGATAAATGACCGGCAGCTGATATTATTCTCTCTGATTGCATTAATTCAGCAGGGCGTGCAGATCTCGACAGCGATGTCCTTCACAACACAGGTTGCAAAGAACCTTGGAGCGACCGGGATGCAGATAGGAATCTGCTCTATCATCTATATCCTTGCAGCTGTGTTCAGTTCAACCTTTGCTTCCTCGAAGCTTGCACACAGGAAGGAGACATCCTTTTGGATTCCGCTGATTCTGCTCTGTATGACAGCTTATTGTCTTCTGGTACCCAATCTTCCGGTTCTGTATTTGCTATATCCGGTCCAGATTCTGGCCGGACTTTCCACAGGAATCTTATTCTCTTATTGTACCTCGGAAGCAATGAAGAACGTACCACAGGAAAAAGCATCGACCGCCATGGGATTCTACCAGGCAGTTTATGCAATCGGTATGACAGTATTTCCGATGGTCACCGGACTTATCGCGGATCACAGTTCCGTGCGGACTGCATACTATATACTGGCTTTTCTGACGTTGTTTGGGTTTGTTGCAGCCAGTCTGCATTACAGGGAAAGAAATAGAAAATTCTTTCGTAATACACAAACGTAAGAGCAGGAATGGGGTGAGCATGGAAAAGGTTATGGATTCTTCCTCGCGTTTACCAGACAGGATAAGGCATAAGCATCCAGATTTATTGTGCAGGGATAGGAATCACCTGTAGCAAATCCGCCAAGCCCTATATTGAGTAAATAGCTGCCTTCTGATACCCGTAAATCAGTTGTTTTCTGGTCTGGAGGGAAAAGCAGATTCCTGTCTTCTTCCGGCAGCAGATTTAGCTTCCAATCGGTGTTATAAAATCTTTTATTAAATAATCCAGGGTTCGTTCCTTTCAAATCAAGTTCCATCTGGGTAGCACCACCCGTCAGATCACCATAAAGAGTAAACAAACGCTCAGTAACAGCATCCACGGTCGAATCGTCTATGGTAATCACAATATAGGTCAGACCGTATGGAACAGTCTGCACATCCGGGATAGCCTGAATCCCTTTCCCCAATGAAAGAACAAGATTAGAGCAGGAGCCCAGGGTGCAGGTGATCGGCATTTCATAAGTCATTATGTAATCATATTCGGATTCTTCTAATGTTGTCGGATTACCAAGTAAGCCGATGATTTCTTCTTTTTCCATTCCCCAGCTTAAGCTTCCATTCCCAACAGGAATGTAGTTATAGCTATATCCACTATCCTCATTGTTTCGCTGAAAAATAAAGAAAATAATAAGTGAAAGCAAACCAAGGTATAACAATAGTTTGATGACTGCTTTCCCAGAGTTTTGCTTCATCTGTAACACGCCTCCCACACTGCATGAATGTATTTTTGCTGAATGTTTTTAGTCTTATGGATTTGGTAAATAATTATAGATGGTTTTATAAAAGAAGGTTATATAAAAGCGTCTAGTATATCGTACCGTTAATAACCATATGGACGATATTCCTGCAGAATCGTTGGTATAGTTAATTAAAATCCTTTATGCTAGTTATTATGCCATCTTCAGATCATCCAGAACCGATGGTATTGTGCTGGATAAAGGACAGTTGAATCACATACATTCCTTTCCTGATCATTATTATTTTATTCTGCTGTCAAAACTGCCGGTATTTTATAAAGGCTCCGGTTTTGAAAACAGATATCCCTGAATGATTTTTAAGCCCGTTCCTTTCAGCCGTTCAAGCTGTTCCACAGATTCAACGCCTTCAGCAACAATTTCGTAATCGTACAGGCTGGCAATCTGGCATAAAATAACGACCAGTTGAAAAGCTTTTTCATCGATCAAGATCTTGTCAATAAAGGATTTATCAATTTTCAGTTCATCAAATTCAATCTTAACCAGGCTGTTTAAAGAGGAATATCCGGTACCAAAATCGTCAATCGCTGTTCTGACACCAATCTGATGCAGATCGCGGGTTATTTTTTGAATCGTTTCAGTATCTGAAACAAAAACGTCTTCGGTAATCTCCAGCACCAGTTTTCCAAGTGGAATCGAAAAATCTGCAAGAGCCTGATTGATCCGGTCAAAAAGATTGGAACTTAAAAAACTTGAAGGCGTCACATTAATCGATAAATCAATGTCATCCCCGTATTTCCTGCATAAATCATTATATTGTTTAAGAGCTGCATAAATCATATAGTATGTAAAATCATCTGTCAGGTTCATTTCTACAATCAGCGGAATAAATAATCCGGGACTGACCAGTCCGCGTTTGTCTGAACGCCATCTTGCCAGCGCTTCCACACCAACCACCTTTCCGTTTGTGTAATCCGTTTTAGCCTGATAATAAGGGATGATTTCATGATTCTGTATGGCTTCCGTCAGCTCCTTGCACAGCTGTATTTTTTCTTCCATTTCCATTTTCATCTGATCCTGATAGATTCCGCTATGCCGTTCCGCTGAATCTTTTATCAGTTTCATGACCAGAGTGGCTTTTTCATAAAGTGCTTCAAAATTATTGCCGTGTTCCGGATAGACTGAAAGCGCAAAGCGGAAATTAGTCGTTATCCCGTAGCCTTTATTCTGAATAAACTTGTTTAAAGCTTCTTTCAGATCGTCAATTGCCGTAAAGAAGCCTTCATCCGTTCTGCTTTCAATAAAGAGACCGAATTCATTACTGCCCGTTCTTGAACAATAGTAGGTTTTATTGTGACACAGCAGAAACTGACCAATTTCCTTCAGCAGCTCATTTCCTCTTTCATAGCCATTAAGGGCATTAATCGTTTTTAAACCCCGAACATAAATCAGAACAAATACAGCTGAATTAATCTC
>QKDK01000120.1 GCA_003252135.1 Clostridia bacterium | reverse complement strand
CACCGACATCAATCAGCACAATCTTGATATGGTCACACAGTTATGCCAGCGGGACCTGAAAGAGAACGGAATCGACATTCAGATTCATGCTACCCTGGATCGCAGAGAAGCTTTTAAGGATGCACGTTACATTATTAACTGTGTCCGCATCGGCATGCTGGAGGGATTTGAAACAGATGTTGAAATCCCTTTGAAGTATGGCATTGACCAGTGTGTCGGAGATACACTGTGTGCCGGCGGCATTATGTACGGTCAGCGCGGTATCGCAGCTATTCTTGATTTTTGCAGGGATATCAGGGAGGTAGCAGAGCAAGGTGCTATCATGCTGAACTATTCCAATCCGAATGCCATGATGACCTGGGCAGCCAATAAATATGGCAGGGTAAGAACACTCGGTCTCTGCCACGGTGTTCAGGGCGGGCACCATCAGATCGCAAAAGCACTTGGTCTTGAGCAGGATGACGTTGATATCATCTGTGCAGGCATCAATCATCAGACCTGGTATATCTCTGTTAAACATAAAGGAGAGGATCTTCTCCCCAGAATATTACCGGCTTATCTTGCCGACGAAGAACTGTCGAAGACAGAAAAGGTGCGGATCGATGTGCTGAAGAACTTCGGATACTATTCAACAGAATCCAACGGCCACCTTTCTGAATATGTCTCCTGGTACAGAAAACGTCCGGAGGAAGTAGAAAAATGGATAGATCTTGGTGTCTGGATCAATGGAGAGACCGGCGGTTATCTGCGTGTCTGCCGCGAGGGACGTAACTGGTTCGAGAATGATTTCCCGAACTGGATGAAGGAGCCTGCAAAAGAATACATCAAAGAAAAACGCAGCCGTGAACATGGTTCTTATATTATCGAAGGTCTTGAAACCGGGCGAGTATACCGCGGACATTTTAATGTCATGAATGAGGGATGTATAACGAACCTGCCTTATGAGAGCGTTGTGGAAGTGCCAGGCTACATTGATGCAAACGGAATTAATATTCCAAAGGTCGGTGAACTTCCTCTGGCCTGTGCCGCTGTCTGCTCCCAGAGCATCTGGGTACAGCGTCTTTCTGTAGAAGCTGCCGTAGCTGGTGATATCACTTTGCTCCGTCAGGCTATGCTTATGGATCCTCTGACCGGTGCAGTATGCACCCCTGCCGAGATCTATCAGATGGTGGATGAGATGCTGATTGCAGGAGAAGCATGGCTGCCCCAGTACAAAGCAGAAATTGCAAGAGCAAAGAAGCGTATGGCTGCAGGTAACCTGATCCCTGCCAGGGATTACAAGGGCATCCGTGTACACGAAAAGACAGTGGAAGAAATGAGACAGAACAAAGAGGAAGCCAGAAAGAATGCTGCTGAAACCGATAAAGCAAAAGAACGTCCTTCTGCCGAAGTATAAGAATGCTGACGCACCGGAATCTGCCGTTACATAATTTAACAAAATAAGTGCCGTCTGGCACACTATGTGAAAAAGGCCATCTGTCCAGTCAGACTGAACAGATGGCCATGTTTATTCTCTTATATTGTTTTCTTCCATAAGCCATGCAGATTGCAGTATTCGTATGCCGCAACCGGTTTTGCACCATTCAGTGCAAACACTGCTTCCGGTTTTTCTCCCGGTGATAAAAATACATTCTGCATTCCCTGATCTGTCTCAAGATAGATCCACTGGATAGAATGCTCCGGTGTCATAGGGTGTTCAACACTTCCTACAACCACGGTTACTTTGTCACCATCGACAGTTACGACCGGTACATGTTTTTCCTGGGCTGCATCGGTTGTGTTTGGCACTAACTCTGTCATCAGATCGTTACAGCAGGTCAAAGGTGCACCTGATTCATTCAGAAAAGTCACAATATTCCCACAGTGTTTACAAAGAAAAAACTTCGGTTCCTTTTTCATTCCACAACCTCCTTATGTCATTCAATTATTTTACAGCTCAGTAAATGCAGACTTATCAAGACCGCATACTGGACATGTCCAGTCATCCGGTACATCTTCCCATGCGGTTCCCGGAGCGATTCCACCATCAGGATCACCTACTGCCGGATCATATACATAACCACAAGCACATTCATACTTTTTCATCGTATTCACCTCCATATGATTTGTTGTATTTCAATGATGCTATCAGATTAATGGTAACATAAATGCAAATAATTCGCAAGAGTACTTTGGAATCATATACATTTCTACATCAAATATGAATTTTACACATTTTTTTGATAATTCATCTGTAAGAACTCCATCGTTTCACATCCTTCTATTGACGCAGAAGCAGGCCTTCGCTACAATGGGGAGTAGAAAAGTAAAGGCGGATTGTTATGACAATAGAAGAAACGGTAGTTAACAGATTAATAGAGAAAGGTCTTCATATTGCCTGTGCAGAATCCTGTACAGGGGGGCTTCTGACCGGGCGTATCGTTAATGTGCCAAGCGCCTCCAGAGTACTGAACAGCAGTTTTATTACCTATGCTAATGAAGCAAAGATCAAATATCTTAATGTATCAGAAAAATCAATTGAGACGTTTGGTGTCGTCAGCGAAGAAGTAGCCGTTCAGATGGCGGAAGGTGCTGCCAAAGAATCCAAAGCAGAGGTCGGCATTGGTGTCACCGGTATTGCAGGGCCAACCGGTGCCACAGAAAAGAAACCAGTCGGCATGGTCTGCTTCGGTTTTTATGTAAACGGAAGAGTCACCGCTAAGACCTGCCTGTTTGAACATATGCAGCGTAATGAGGTACGGGAAGCTTCTGTTACCTTTGCCCTGACAAAGCTTCTGGAGCTTTTATGAAACTGTCTGTTTTGTCAAAAACCCGCAGCCGTTGGCTGCGGGTTTATTACGATCATACGGAATGATGCAGATAATCATCCTGTTCTTTTGAAAGCACGTCGATCTTTTTTCCAAGGAAGCTAAGCTTCTTTGCGGCAACCTCTCTGTCTACTTCATAAGGAACCGCTATCAGCTTTTCTTTCAGCTTTCCTTTGTTTTCTACCAGATATTTTGCGCTCAGTGCCTGTATGGCAAAGCTCATATCCATGATTTCAGCCGGATGCCCGTCCCCTGCAGCCAGATTCACAAGCCGCCCTTCTGCCAGAACATGGATCCAGGTACCATTCAAAAGCTTGTAGCCCATGATATTCTTTCTCATCTCACGCTTCTCGACTGCGATCTCTTTCAGACCGGCAACATCGACTTCCACATCAAAATGTCCGGCATTACAAAGGATTGCTCCTTCCTTCATGACCATAAAATCATTCTTTGATATAACCTTATTGCAGCCGGTCACTGTTATAAAGAAATCGCCGACCTGTGCTGCATCATTCATTGGCATCACTTCAAAACCATCCATCACAGCTTCTATTGCTTTAACAGGATCGATCTCTGTTACGATGACCTGTGCTCCGAGACCTTTCGCTCTCATGGCAACACCTTTACCGCACCAGCCATAACCGGCCACCACGACCTGCTTTCCTGCCACTATCAGGTTCGTTGTTCTGTTGATGCCATCCCATACAGACTGTCCGGTGCCATATCTGTTGTCAAACAGATGCTTGCAGTCTGCATCATTTACAAGAACCATAGGGAATTCAAGTGCACCTGCTTTATCCATTGCTTTCAGACGGATAATGCCAGTCGTTGTCTCTTCACAGCCGCCGATCACATCCGGAATGAAATCTCTGAATCTGGTGTGCAGCGCATGGATCAGATCTCCGCCGTCATCAATGATTATATTACAGCGATGCTCCAGAACATGGTCAATATGGCTTTCATATTCCTCCGGTGTACACCCATACCAAGCATGCACCTCCAGCCCTGCTTTGACGAGTGCTGCTGCCACATCATCCTGGGTGGATAAAGGATTGCTTCCTGTAACATACATGCTGGCCCCGCCTGCAGCAAGAACCTTGCACAGATATGCAGTCTTTGCTTCCAGATGCACCGATAGTGCAATTTTTAAATCCGCAAACGGTTTTGATGCCGTAAATTCCTCCTCCAGCATATGCAGCAACGGACAATTTCTCTTTACCCACTCAATTTTCTGTTCGCCGGATTCTGCCAGCGTAAAATCTTTTATTTCACTTGCCATTTCTCTTCACCTTTCTGTTCCCCGGCCTTTTATTTCCCGGCAGCTCATCTGCTAAGACCCAGTCTTTTTGCAATCTTGTTAGCCGCATAGTATACATGTTCTTCGTCAATTGTTTTCAGTTCTTTTTTATACATAAGCACATTGCCGTCTACTATGACCGTGTCAACATCACTGCCTGTTGTTGAGTACGCAAGTGCTGACAGAAGATTGGTTCTTGGCATGAAATGCTCTTTATTGATATCCAGTACTGTAAGATCTGCTCTCAGACCGACCTTGATCTCACCTGTAATATTTTCAAGGCCAAGTGCACTGGCTCCATTTTTTGTTGCCATAGCCAGAACCTGTGGCGCTGTAATTGCTTTTGCATCAAGAGTAGCACCTTTATGAATCAGGGCTGCATGATTCATTTCGTGGAACATGCTAAGTGAGTTATTACTAGCCGGTCCGTCTGTACCAAGACATACATTGATTCCATGATTCATCATCTTTGGAACAGGCGCAAACCCATTGCCAAGCTTCATGTTGCTGACCGGATTCGAAACGACGCTGACCTTTTTCTCGGCAAGTATCTGCATATCATTCTCAGTCATCTGAACACAATGTGCAGCTATGGTCCTGTTATCGAACAGTCCCGTTGCATTGACATACTCGGTAGGTGTGCATTTTTTCGATGCCATCATGTCCTCGAATTCTTTTTTGCTTTCCGAGAGATGTATATTGATTCCGACACCGAGTGTTTTTGCTTCTTCCGAAATATATCTGAGATAATCCTCCCCGCAGGTATACGGTGCATGCGGAGCAAGCATAAAGGTCATTCGTTCATGCCCTTTCCATAACTCCATATCTTCTTTAGCTTCTCGAACCCGGCGCAGAGCTTCCGGATCTTTTCGGTCATCACCCACCAGCCCTCGGCTTAAAACAGCGCGTATTCCGGATACATCGACCGCTCTGGACGTCTCATTGATAAAGATATGCATATCACAGAAACTTGTTGTTCCGCTCTTGATCATCTCTATGATTGCAAGCAGTGATCCCCAGTAGGAATCTTCTCCGGTAAGCTTGTCTTCTAACGGCAGAATATGCTTGAACAGCCAGTCGTCAAAACCAAGATCATCTGCGCTGTTGCGGAATAAAGTCATGTAATTATGTGCGTGTGAGTTGATCAGACCCGGAATCAGCAGCTTATTCTTTCCATCGATCATATTGGTCATGGTGAAGCCTACAGGAATTTCATCGATTCCAGCTATCTTGTCCTTATTAACATAGATGCTGTGCGTTTCTATCGAATATCCTTTCCCATCCCCTGCCGGCATAGCACACAAAATATCTTTGATATAAATTCCCATAAAATTCCTCCATTCAAAATATTTTTATTATTTCGCATCAGCCGGTTTTGATCCTCCAAAAAGCATTTACCGGTCGATGTTGTAATCATTCTTCTCGACTTTCGCCGAGCTTCTTCTCACTTCCAGTTCAGATACTATGGTATCATAGGTTTCCTTGTCAAGTTTAAATTTCCAGCGGTAGACCACATAGCTTAATAATATCGTTATCATCGGGAATATAAGCATCATGATCTTCATAAAGGTGAGGCCTAAGGCAGCAGGTGCTGCACCTTCTTCAAGCGAATTGATACCGGATATGATAAGTGTCATTCCGACAATACCGCTTGCAATGGCGCCTCCGATTTTATTGATAAAGGGCTGTATCGCAAATGTAACACTTTCATTCCTGCGTCCCAGCTTCCATTCGCCATATTCGACCGTATCAGCCAGAAATACCAGCATAAGAAGCTGTATGAATGCCTGTCCGACAAACATCATGACCCCTGCCGTCCCCAGAAAAAGCATGTTCATGGGTGATACAAAGAACAGAATGTATCCGGCCAGAATTAAAATCGAAGCAGCACTATAAAGCTGTTTTCTTGTGTACTTTTTGCTGAATAATGGGAATATGATCAGCGCAGATATCTGGGAAACGCCCAGAATAACTGCAAATGATACATACATGTTTTCATCTCCATACGCATATTTGAAAAAGTAAACACCAAAAGCCGCTGTCGTCTCATACCCTATCATGAACAAGGCCATACAGATACCTGTCAGCAAAAGCTGATCATTCCTGAACAGTGCCTGCAGCATGCCTTTTATTGTTGTCTTTTCCGGTTTCTCTGTTGCAATCTTTGGTTCAATAACACCGAATAAAGTAATGCACTGTCCTGCAATCATGACAATAACTACTGCGACTGCAAAAATAAAGTATCCTTTTTTCATACTGCCAAAGCTTTCTCCCAGTGCATTGGTGACCGGGATAATGCTTCCGACAACCGCAAAAAGCCCTATGTTGGCAAATATCCTGGCAAAAGCACCGATTTTTTCTCTGTCCTTTTGCTTGTCAGATAAGGAAGGCATCATAGACCAGTATGAAATATCATTGATTGTAAAGGATACGCCCCATAGAACATAAACGATACCAAAAACAACGATAAAACCAGTTCCCGAAAGACCGAAATCCGTATATAAAATGACTGTGAGCAGTCCGCTAAGAAGTGCTCCAAGAGCAATCCATGGCTTGTATTTACCAAAGCGGCTGTGTGTGTTGTCAACAATGACTCCCATAAACGGGTCATTGGCAGCATCAAAAATACGTGCGAGCAGTATGATCGTCGTTACTGCAGCAAGTTCAGCATCTGTTACATTGACCACCTCTGTTATATAGACCATAAGATACATGCTTACCAAGGAATATACCATATCGCGTCCAATTGTTCCAAGTCCGAACGCATACTTGTTCCGTCTGACAATGTCCTTTTTCATATGTTCCCCCCAAAGTTTGTGATAGTAAGTGCTCTCTCCGCCATAACTTCATTACGTAACATTTTACAATATAAACATTATTTACATTATTTACATTATTTACATTGTTTACATTATTTACATTGTTTTACACCGCTTCATAAACTTACATGCCTTGCATTTTATACTCATTTGTACAGATGCGAAAATGTCAGATAATCAGGTATCCCATTCACATATGAGAGCTGTATCTCTCCTTCGATCAATGGTCTGATATATCGTAGCATTTCTTCGCTTACATCATTTCCGTCTTCTGCGATCCAGCTGTCAGGAATCTTCTTTTCAAAATTTGCAACATCAGTAATGCAGGCCTTTTCATATGCAACTTCATATGGTGAATCACTGATTCTTCTGCAGACGGTCATGATTCCTGTCTCCCCTAAAAGCCCGAACTCTGCTGTTTTTTTTCCAAGCAGAAACGCTTCTTCAACATCTGTTCTTGAAGAAATATGTGCTGCACAGCGCTGTAATACATTTAATTCTATGCTTCTGACCTTACACCCGATCCGGTGCTTTACTATCTCCTCTAAGACTGCTCCCGTCCCGCTCAGGATAGCATGCCCGAACTTATCGGTTTTTGTGCCCTGAGCCGAAACATAACTTCCCTCTGTAGACTTGATTCCCTCTGATACCGCAACGATCACATGCTTGTGATCCTTTAATTTTTTCTTGACATCGCATACGAATCTTTCTGTTTCAAATGCCCGCTCCGGCATATAGATCAGGTGCGGGGCAAGATTATATTCATTTCTTGCCATTGCTGCAGCTGCTGTCAGCCAGCCTGCATTTCTTCCCATGATCTCAACGATAACGACTGTCGGCATATCATAGATGGCAGTATCGTGCGCTATCTCCAGCACTGAGGTGGCTATATACTTTGCCGCCGAGCCGTATCCCGGGGTATGATCCGTACATTTCAAATCATTATCTACTGTTTTCGGACAGCCGACAACTGCTACCTCAAGTCCCTTTTTCTTAACATAGGAAGACAGCTTTGATACGGTGTCCATGGAATCATTTCCGCCTATATAAAAAAAATAGGCAATATCATACTTTTCAAATATCTCACATATCCTGTCATAATCAGAAGCATCACGCTCAACATCTGCCAGCATATACCTGCAGGACCCAAGAAACATGGCAGGGGTAACTTTTAATTTCTGCAGTAACTTATGATCACTGCCTATGATTTCATGTAATGGAATCAATGTATCATTCAGCACACCCTGAATTCCGTTCAAAGCACCATATATCTTATCGATCCTGTCGCTTTTCATGGCAGTCTCCAGAATACCGGCTAAACTGGCATTAATTGCTGTTGTTGGGCCTCCCGACTGTGCCACCAGACAATTTTTCCCCATAATCCCCTCCTGATAATGTATTTACTCACATTATATATGAAACTTTTGGAGAATTCAAGCATACCAAAGAACAGCTGTCATATATCTGACTAAAGTTTACTAAATCTTCAGTTTTCAGTTATGATCGCATTATCCTTCACCAGCTGCATTGCTTCATCGCATAAAAAAGATTCTTCAAGAGCTTCCTTTGTGTATGCTGTCTCAAGCTCCTCTGCTGTTTCGTAACCATATTCCCTCATCATTTCATCGACTTTTTCATTGTATTCATCGTCGGTGATTTCAAGCCCCTCTGCTTCTGCAATGGCTAGCAGGACATCCTTATACTGTAAGGATGCTGCTCTGTCGCTGGTAAGCTGTGCAGTAAAGCCCTCCGTTGTCATCCCATACATATAATATAAAAATGTATCAAGATCGACACCGTAATTCTCGCTGGCATACGATTCATAATAGCTTATATAGCTTTCGACATATGCAGCAATCTCTTCCGTATGATCTGCTGTGATCACAGAATTTTCAACGACAAGATCCAGCAGGTCATTTTCTTTCTGTACCTCTATGGAATCTGCGACCTGTTTAGTCAGGTATTCGGTATAATAAGATTTATACGCATCCAGTGAAGTGTATTCGGTATTCGCTGCGACCACCTCATCAGTGATGACTTTCAGCGAGTTTACCGTAACATTGAACACGACCTCCTGACCGGCAAGCGTAGGCTCGGTATAGTCATCAGGAAAAGTAAGGTTCAGCGCTACTGTTTCTCCGACCCCGACCCCAAGAAGACCTTCATCAAAACCCTCGATGAACCCGCTCGCTCCGACCACCATATTATATCCTGCTGCTGTCCCGCCATCAAATGCCACACCATTCAATAGTCCTTCAAAATCAATATTGGCAACATCAAAAGGTTGAATCACAGTATGTCCGTCTGCTGCCTCTACCGCATAATCGACAAGCGTTTCATACATCTTATCCAGGATGTCCTGCTCTGAAACCTCATAATTCTCAACTGTTACCTCAAGATTCTTGTAGTTTCCAAGAACAACATCAGAAGCAGCTGTACTGTCATCTGTACTGGCATCTGCATTGTTATCTGTACTGTCAGCTGCATTGCTTCCTGATGCACCGCTTATGTCGGCATTGCTGTTATCAGCATTACCGTCCGTTCCATTTTGTTCTTCTGATATTGCTGCTGTACTGTTATCTGATGTAGTGCTGTTTCCTGAATTTCCACAGGCTGTCAATGCAAAAAGCATTGCTGTCAGTGTTACCAGAATGTAAACTTTTTTCATATTCTTCCCTCATTCCTGCGCTGATCTTTGCGCATATCAAGTTTGTGCCTCTCCCATCCATTCCTTTTGCTCATTTTATTTTTGACCCGCATTTTATGATTCTAGCACAAAAGGCATGGAATGAAAAGCTTTTCCCGGACCAGGCATAAAAAGATCCCTGAAAATCAGGGATCTTCAGGGATCTTCAGGGATCTTATCATTCTTAGTTTTCTACAACGACACAGTTATCAAGAACAATCTGCATTGCCTTGTCACAAAGAAGTGAATCAATAATTGCTTCCTTTGTGTAAGCTTCTTCCAACGCTTCGATCGTATCATAGCTGTATGTTCTCATCATCTCATCAGCGCCTTCATTATACTCGTCATCTGTGATTTCAAGACCTTCTTTGTCAGCAATGGCAAGAAGAACATCCATATACTTTAAAGAAGTCTCTCTGTTGCTTGTCAGTTCTGCCGTGAATTCTTCTGTTGTCATACCATACATGTAATTCAGGAAAGTCTCAAGATCAATGCTGTAGTAATTTGTAGCATAAGATTCATAATAGCTTGTATAGTAATCAACATACTCTGTGATCTCTGCAGAATGATCTGTCGTAATCGTTGAAGATGCTACGATCTGGTCAAGAAGATCATTTTCTTTCTGTGTCTCGATGCTGCTTTCTGCCTGTTCATTCAAATAATCTGTATAGTATGCGGTATAATCAGCAAGTGTTGTGTAATCTGTGTTAGCTGCAACCACATCATCTGTGATCTCTTTCAGGGAGTTCACAGTTACGTTGAAAACTACTGCCTGTCCTGCCAGTGTAGCCTCAGAATAATCTTCCGGGAAAGTAAGATCAAGTGAAACTGTATCTCCTACCGCAACGCCGAGCAGACCTTCGTCAAAGCCATCAATAAAGCCGCTTGCACCTACAACCATATCATAATCTGTTGATGTTCCTCCGTCAAATGCAACACCGTCAAGAAGTCCTTCAAAATCAACGTTGGCAACATCATACTGCTGAATTGTCGTGTGTGTTTCATCTGTTACGTCAGTCGCATAGTCAACCAGCGTAGCATACATCTCTCTCATTACATCCTGCTCTGTTACTGTCAGGTCAAGTAAAGTAACTTCCAGGTTCTTGTACTCCCCAAGTACGACATCTGACGAGCTTGCTGCTGTGTCATCTGTCTTTGTGCATGCTGTAAGTGTTAAAAGCATACTTGCAAGCAATGCAAAAACGATTATTCTCCTCTTCATATCTTATCCTTCCTTCTATTCATTTCAATGGATTTATCACCTGATAGTTTTCTGCACCAGATTCCTAGATTCTATCATAGAATCAGGGAAAAGGAAAGCTTTTCTTCCCCGAGTTCACACATTTTTAATACTCTCGCTCAGGAAAGCAGCTGTGAAACTGCCAATGTAAGGCGTTCCGGCATATATGGCTTGATCAGATAAGAATCAGCCTTCAGGCTGACACACATCGTCCGGGTTTTTTCTTCATCCTGTCCCGATAAAAGTATCACTTTACATCCTTCCACAAGCTCACGTATGCGGCGTAATGTTTCCTCTCCTGAAATTCCAGGCATATTCAGATCCAGAATTATCAGATCCGGTCTGTTTCTTGTGACAAAAGTAATTGCCTGTTCTCCGGAAGTTACCGCATTAACATGATACTGCTCACGCAGAATATTTCTGGCAAGCACCAGACATGACTGATTATCGTCTACTATCAGAATTCTCTTCATCCGACCGGCCTCCCTGATGTAAAATTGTAATTACAGTTCATTAACTGTCATCCTGTAAGGTTATCTTCGAAGCAGCTCCGTATATGCTAACAGAAAAGGAGCAACACCTTTTGCATCATTTTTTACGATCGGTTCTGACATATAATATGCAAAACTGCCGTCTCTCCTTGTATTGCTCTCAGGTCCGAGTCCGGCTACAAGACAGATCCCGCCCAGGCTCATTTCCCCTTCTGCAGCCGAAAGGTATCTGTCACAGATTCCCTGAAACGCTTTTTCTCCCAGCAAAGCATCCGACTCCTGCAGGAAACCGAGCCTGCTTCCCTTCATAAGCGCATAAGCCATGATCGAAGAACCGCTGGTCTCTTGGTAATTCTCTTCTCTGTTGCCAAGATTCACGACCTGGTACCACATACCTGATGAATCCTGATACTGCAGCAGGGAATGAATCAGATCAGAGAATACCTTTTTAAGCGTATCATATTCTTTTTCATACCCTTTTCTTTCACAGACCGTCAGCGAGTCCAGCAGGGCCATGGTATACCAGCCCATGGCACGGAGCCAGAAGTTCTTCGACAGTCCTGTTGTTCTATCGCACCAGAAAATCTCTTTTGATGCATCATAACCGTGATAGTACAGGCCCGTAACAGTATCCCGCATCTTTTCAGCAACGTTGGCGAACTGGCTGAATATATCCCGGTAACCATTTTTATTTTTGTATCTGGTCTCATACTCCATATAAAATGGCATGCACATGTACAGACCATCCAGCCAGACCTGATTCGGATAGATGAGCTTATGCCAGAAATTGCCTTCCTTTGTCCTTGGCTGCTCCATGATCTGCTCATAGATCACCTCTATCGCTTTTCTGTACTTTTCTTTTCCTGTCAGATCATACAGTTCAAATAAGGTTTTGCCTGCATTGATATTGTCAAGATTGAACTCATCCTTTGAATATCCATCAATGGTACCATCTTCCTTCACACGAAAAGAAATAAATTCATCCGCAAAGGTGAGGTATTCCTCTTTTTTTGTCATGGAATACAGCTCCAGTATTGCCTTGATCATACATCCGTCAATATAGTTCCAGCCCGCCTTCATGCCGGACTTTGCTGCCTCAATATTCCAGGCCGGATACTCCGGTGTGCTTTTTTCCAGTAGCTCTTTGATATATATTTCAATCTGCTGCATTACTTCCTCCTGTTTCACGGAAAGGCTTACCTGCGCCTGTCCTTATACACTGACTTCTAGACCTCTTCCACATAACAAACACCTTCCAAAGCACTTACTGTACTGATCACCTCTGTGTGATTTCTTGGCTTTGGCATACGAATTGTCAGCAGGACTGCAACACTGCTTTCATTCACGGTCCGTACTTTACTGACCTCCATATCCACTACTTTAATTTCCAGATCCTTCAGCCGCTGCATAAAGGAACTCAGGCTGGAGGACTGGCGGAATTCGATATAAAGATTGACGATCTTTGCTTTTGCCATGACCCTGTCATCAAAGTAATGAAGTGACGACATGGCAATTAGAACAAGCACACAGCCAATGGCTGCACCCAGATAGAATCCGGAGCCGATGGCAAGGCCCATGCAGGCTGCGGCCCAGAGTCCGGCAGCTGTTGTCAGTCCCCTTACATGATTTCTTGTTGTCACGATGATCGTCCCCGCACCAAGAAAACCGATACCGCTGATGACCTGCGCCCCCATACGGGTCGGATCCACCATGTCATATTTATCTGTGATGAATTCATTGGTCATCATGACCAGTGTGGAACCAAGACAAACAAGTATGTAAGTCCGAAGTCCTGCCGGTCTTTTCTTTCTTTCTCTCTCAATGCCGAGCAGTCCTCCGCAAAGAACCGCAAGCAAAAGCCGCAGTATGGTTGTACCTGTATCCAAACGGTTCACCTCACCTTTCAATTAATGTACAGCATGTAAAACCATGTTCATGATGTCTGATTATACCTAAATGTCCATTGAATTTCAAGCATTTTAAGGTAGAATGAGGCTATTGACACCTGCTGTTTATTCAATATAATGGAAGATAAGCGGAGCTTTGCCCTTTTGTGAAAGGCACGCTCACCGCAGCAGAAACTGCTTCTGCTGCATTTATTACTAAGCCGCCGCAGGCGGCGGAATGAGAGGTATTGATATGAACAATATACCAGTAGTCAAACTTGGTATCGTAGCCGTGAGCAGAGACTGTTTTCCTATGAGCCTGTCTGAGAGCAGACGCGCTGCTGTTGTCAAAGCTTACAAGGCAAAAGGAACAGAAGTCTTCGAATGCCC
>QKDK01000077.1 GCA_003252135.1 Clostridia bacterium | reverse complement strand
CACATGTTTTTGATTTTATTGTAGGAGGACGAGGAATGGCTAGTTTATCATTAAAAAACATTTACAAGGTATATCCTAATTCGGATGTAGCTGCTGTTAAAGATTTCAATCTCGAAATTGAAGATAAGGAATTTATCATTTTCGTAGGACCATCAGGTTGTGGTAAATCCACTACCCTTCGTATGATCGCAGGATTGGAAGAAATCACACAGGGTGAGTTATGGATCGGCGACAAGCTGATGAATGACGTAGAACCAAAGGACAGAGATATCGCGATGGTATTCCAGAACTACGCTCTGTACCCACATATGTCAGTTTATGACAATATGGCATTTGGTCTGAAACTGAGAAAGACACCAAAAGATAAGATTGACAAGCTTGTACATGAAGCAGCTAAGATTCTTGATATCGAGCACCTGCTTGACCGTAAACCGAAGGCTTTGTCCGGTGGACAGAGACAGCGTGTTGCCATGGGACGTGCTATCGTTCGTGATCCTAAGGTATTCCTTATGGATGAGCCGCTTTCAAACCTTGATGCAAAACTTCGTGTACAGATGCGTATCGAGATTTCCAAGCTTCACCAGAAACTCGGAACAACAATCATTTACGTAACACATGACCAGACAGAGGCTATGACACTTGGTACAAGAATCGTTGTTATGAAAGACGGTATTGTTCAGCAGGTTGACACTCCTCAGAATCTGTATGACAAGCCAAACAACCTGTTCGTTGCTGGATTCATGGGATCACCTCAGATGAACTTCATCGACAGCAAAGTTGTTAAGTCTGACAAAGATGTAATGTTAATGTTCGGTTCTCACTCCATCAAACTTCCGGAAGCAAAAGCTAAAAAAGTTCTTGAAGGTGGTTATGAAGGAAAGACAGTTGTACTCGGAATTCGTCCTGAAGATGTTAAGGATGAAGAGATGTTCATCAGCAGCTCACCTGAGAGCGAACTGGATGCTATCGTACGTGTATACGAGCTTCTTGGAGCTGAAGTATTCTTGTATGTATCCATTGATCAGTTCGATATCACTGCTCGTGTTAATCCTCGTACAACAGCTCGCCCTGGCGATGCTATCAAGATCGCATTTGACCTTAGCAAATTACATATATTTGATAAGGAAACAGAACAGGTCATTACTCACTAAGATTTATGAATACAAGGGTGTGGTTCCAAAACGGAATCACATCCTTTTTTAATTGCGCGGCACTTTACCATTCTGTTTATAAAAATACCGACGTGCATATATCTTGCTATAAATTGATAGAAATGATAAACTTATCTACAATATCATGTGGTTAACTTTCTTATTTGTGATAAAATATACTGAAAAGAATTTACATTAACGAAAAAAGATGATAAAATAATCCCAAAGAATTAATTTGCAGGACATATATGAAAGGCAGGGCGAAGTATGATATCAAATCAGATATTACAGAGTACGATTGAAGGGTTACGGGGAATTGCAAGAGTAGATTTATGTGTTATGGATACAGAAGGAAAAGCATTGGCTTCCACAATTACCATAGCTGACGGCTATGAAAGTGCAGTTCTCGCTTTTGCCGAGTCTCCGGCAGACAGTCAGGTGCTGCAGGGCTTCCAGTTCTTCAAGGTATTTGATGAGCATCAGCTGGAATATGTCGTTCTTGCCAAAGGTGACAGTGATGATGTATACATGATCGGCAAGATAGCAGCTTTTCAGATACAGAATCTGCTTGTAGCATATAAGGAAAGATATGACAAGGATAACTTTATTAAGAATCTGCTTCTTGATAATCTTCTTCTTGTTGATATATACAATCGTGCCAAAAAACTTCATATCGAAACAGATGTCCGCCGTGTTGTATATATAATAGAAACAAAGCATGAAAAAGACACCAATGCACTTGAGACTGTGCGCGGTCTGTATGCAGACAAGATCAAAGATTTTATTACTGCTGTTGACGAAAAGAACATCATTCTGGTGAAAGAACTTAAACCGAATGAAGGCTATGATGACATGATGAAAACAGCACGTGTCGTTCTTGATATGCTGAACACCGAAGCTCTGTCAAAGGTTCATATTGCTTTTGGTACAATTGTCAACGAGATCAAGGATGTATCAAGATCGTATAAAGAAGCGAAGATGGCACTGGATGTCGGAAAGATATTCTATAGCGGCCGCAATATCGTAGCATACAGCAACCTTGGCATCGGGCGATTGATCTATCAGCTTCCTATGCCTCTGTGCAAGATGTTCATTAAAGAGATTTTTGAGAATAAATCACCAGATGATTTTGATGAAGAGACACTGACAACGATCAATAAATTCTTTGAGAACAGCCTCAATGTATCTGAGACATCACGTCAGCTTTATATTCACCGTAACACACTGGTCTACAGACTTGATAAGCTGCAAAAGAGCACAAACCTTGACCTTCGTGTATTTGAGGACGCTATCACCTTTAAGATTGCGCTAATGGTCGTGAAATACATGAAGTACATGGAGAATATGGAGTATTAATCTGAAGAATGGGGATCAGATGGTCTTGAAATACGATTTGAACAAAGATTTGAAAAAAGATATGGACGCTCCTGTTATATTGCTTCAGGGCGTTTCAAAAGAGTACAAAGAAGGAATACCTGCAGTCAGCAATATCAACCTTGAGATAAGAAAAGGTGAATTTGTTTTTATTGTAGGGAACAGCGGATCAGGAAAGTCAACTCTGATCAAGCTGATGCTTAGAGAGATAAAACCGACGGATGGTAAGATATTTATAGCAGGAAAAGAACTTGGAAGACTTCGCAGAATGGGTATTGCCAAATACAGAAGAAGCTTAGGCATTGTTTTTCAAGATTTTCGCCTGTTAAATGACAGGACGGTTTATGATAATGTTGCTTTTGCACAGCGTGTGATCGAAGCACCTGCAGTAGAAATATCAAGGCAGGTGCCAAAGGTGCTCTCCCTTGTCGGTCTTACTGAGAAATTCAGATCCTATCCGAAGGAGCTATCAGGCGGTGAGCAGCAAAGAGTTGCACTTGCCAGAGCACTGGTAAATAATCCGGTCATACTTCTTGCAGACGAACCAACAGGAAACCTGGATCCTAAAAATTCGTGGGAGATCATGCGCCTGCTCGAAGAAGCGAATCGCAGAGGTACAACCATCGTGGTGGTAACGCATAACAAAGAAATAGTAGATGTTATGCAGAAAAGAGTCATTACCATGAATAAGGGAGTGCTTGTCAGCGATAATAAAAAAGGCGGTTATTTACATGAGAAGAGTTAAAACGTTATTCTACAATCTGGGGCAGGGAATTCGGAATATCTATCGGAACAGAATGTTTTCACTGGCTTCCATAGGAACGATGACTGCCTGTTTGTTTTTGTTCGGCATCTTTTATTTTGTATTATCGAACTTTCAGTATATGTTGAAGTCAGCAGAGAGCACAGTGGGCATTACTGTGTTTTTTGATGATGGTATCAGCGATGACAGGATTCAGGATATAGGAAATGAGATACTATTAAGGCCTGAAGTTACAACGATCGAATTTGTATCAGCAGAAGAGACCTGGGAACGATATAAAGATAAATACCTGACGGAGGAACTCTCAGAAAGCTTTGGAGATGATAATCCGCTGGAAAACTCTGCATCTTATACAGTGTACACAGATGATGTATCGAAAC
>QKDK01000132.1 GCA_003252135.1 Clostridia bacterium | reverse complement strand
AGGAATCAGATTTGTATTGTTCCTGCAGGGGTGTTTTGCCAGGTGCATCTACTGTCACAATCCGGACACCTGGGATCAGAATGCCGGAAGTCTCATGGAACCTGAAGAAATTGTTGAAAAGGTATTGCGTTACAGAGCATATTATGGAAAACAGCCTCAGATCACTGTGTCGGGCGGAGAAGCGCTGAACCAGATTGATTTTGTTATTGAATTATTCAGATTATGTAAAAAGAATAAAATTCATACGGCACTTGATACCTCGGGATTTGGATGTATGGATGATGCAAAAATCAGTATGCTGCTTGAAGTTACGGATCTTTGTCTGTTGGATATCAAGTTCACGCTCCCGCAGGCATATGAGGAGTTTACCGGTATACCAATGGAAGCGGTTGTTAGTTTTTTGGATCAGCTAGAAGAGCACAAGGTTTTGACCTGGATCAGAATGGTCATTGTATCTGGCTTAAATGATACAGAAGATGAAATGAATCGACTGTTTCATCTTACAAAGGATATTGCCTGTATTGAAAAACTGGAACTGCTTCCCTTCAGAAAGCTGTGCCTTGAAAAATATCAGGATATGGATCTTTTGTTTCCTCTTTCGGATACCAGAGAAACTGATAAAAAAAAGATCGATGAACTGTATGATATATGGAATAGGTTACGCGACTAGAAAAATGAGGTCATTGCACAGCAATGGCCTCATTTTGCGCAAAAAAGACTGGCATATCCTTCCTTTTCGTTGCGTGAGCACATGTAATATGGTAGGATGGTAGATATATGATTAAGGCATAGAGGAGACTGATTGAAATGAAAGTCGTTATACAAAGAGTATCAGAGGCATCTGTTGTTGTTAAAGGAGAATGTATCGGTAAAATTGGAAGAGGTTTTTTGGTTCTGTTAGGAGTAGGCAGCAATGATACAAAAGAAATTGCGGATAAGTTTATTGACAAACTGATCAGGCTGCGTATATTCGAGGATGAAAACGGAAAAACAAACCTGTCGCTCGATCAGGTCAACGGAGAACTATTGATCATATCACAGTTCACTTTATATGCTGACTGTTCTCATGGCAACAGGCCAAGCTTTATAGAAGCAGGAAAGGCCGATCTGGCTAATGAATTATATGAATACTTTAAAGCTGAATGTAAAAAAAGAGTCCCTGTGGTTGAAAGCGGTGAATTTGGCGCTTCCATGAAGGTTTCTCTGGTGAATGAAGGACCATTTACAATAGTTTTATAAAAATATAGTAACACGAGTACATGAAACATTGAAATAATGAACACAAAGGAAATCTTTTACCATATCTTAAAAAAATCTTAACAGTTTCCCTACTTTTTATTTAAAAGGAAAAGCTCTACAATTATCATGTAAGTAATCAGCAGCAGAAAGCGTGATCACCGCAACGATTCTTGTGCTGCGCCAGAATCAGATTAAAAAATAAATCGCAGCATGGAGAAATAATATGTATCAAATACTGATTTGTGATGACGAACCTGATATTGTTTCCGCTCTTAGAATTTACCTGACCGCGGAAGGTTACAAGACACTGGAGGCAAAAAATGGAGAAGAAGCGCTTTCAATTCTGAAAAATCAAGAGGTCCATCTAATCATCATGGATATCATGATGCCTAAAATGGATGGAATTACTGCAACGGCAAAGCTTAGGGAGTTATCTAATATTCCTGTTATCCTGCTGACAGCTAAAAGCGAAGACACCGATAAGGTGCTTGGACTTAACATTGGAGCAGATGATTATGTTACAAAGCCGTTCAATCCGGTAGAACTCATTGCACGTGTGAAAGCACAGCTTCGAAGATATATGAGTTTTGGCGGTGCAGTTAAAGAAAACAATATTCTGGAGTACCAGGGAATTCGTATTGATGACAATGCAAAGACAGTATTCGTAACAAATGATGAAGTTAATCTTACACCTACAGAATATGAAATTCTCAAGCTTCTTATGCAGAACCCCGGAAAGGTATTCTCGTCGCAGCAGATCTATAACAAAGTATGGAATGATTCAGTTCCGGGTGCAGAAAGTACAGTAGCAGTCCATATCAGGCATTTACGCGAAAAAATCGAGATTAATCCGGCTGACCCGCGATTTGTAAAGGTTGTATGGGGGCAGGGGTATAAAATGTAACAAGATATGGCAGGTGAAGCAAGATAATTGCAGGCCGATACTGGTAAAAATAAACTAATATGGAAAAGGAAGTAATATTATGCAAGACATTGAAACAGATCATAACATTAAATTATCCAAAAGGAAGAATACGGGGAATCCATTTCACAGTCTGGTGATAAAAGTTTTTGCTGCCATGTTTTTCATAATTACTTCAATTTCTTTTTTTGCCAGTGCAGCCGGAGTTGCATTTATGTCCGAAGAGGGTTTTTATGCAGGTGCTGTAGTTTCGCTTGCTGAATCCGGATTATTAGATAACTGGATGTCCGAAGATGCGCGTGATGTGTTCGAATCCTATCTTTATTGGGATTTACAGCCTGATATAACCGAAAATAAGAGCAGCAGTCTGCAGTATTATGAAAAAAAATACGCAGATACAAACACAAACTTTTTATTCCAGATTCTGGATCAGGACAGAAATGTAGTCTTATCAAATTCAACAGAAACCATAAGTACAATGCCGGAAAAGCATGAATATACCAGAACATATTTTACTCTTAACGGTGCAATATTCCTTTATTACGGGGACGGGGAGTATTATGATGACGGCAACGGATATTATTATGTACTTGGTGATAAGATCTATGCCCTTAATAATGTGAGTGCCTCATATATTGAGGATGAAACAGACATCAAAGAAAATGCTATTTCTGTTTCTGATCTGCAGGTGAAAGAATATACGATGTATTTTACTCTTGCAGATCCTGTCAGTGCAAATGACAAGTATACATTTTTATCTAAAATTTATGACAGTGCGTATCAATATCGGTATCAGATGATTTTTATCTGTCTGATCACATTGGTAGTCTCAGTGCTGCTGTTCGTTTACCTGATGTGTGCAGCAGGTCATCGCAGACAATCTGACGAAGTAAGGCCCAATCTGCAGGACAAAATACCATACGATATTTATATTGGCGTAATTGCAGGTCTTTCAACGCTGGTGGTCTTACTTACTGGAGAAATTATTGAGTATGCCAGCCTTAGCTCTCTGCTTGTTTCTGGTATGCTGGTTCTACTTTGCACTGCAGTCCTGATGTTTTTATTCCTTGCACTTTGCATGACAACAGCCAGCCGCCTGAAAATAGGTAAAATGTATAGAAATACAGCAGTGTTTGTATGTATCAGAGTGTTCTGCAGAATTACAAAAGCGGCTTTTCACGGATTAATAAAAATATTCCGGATGCTGCCGCATTATTGGAAAAGCGTGCTGCTTTTTGGAATAATAGCTTTATGTAATCTTTTTTTAACTATCGGTATTGTTGATGGTGGTAGTTCGTTTGCTGTTTTGTTATGGCTGCTGCTGCATGTCCTTGTTCTGACTTTGTTGTGTATTTACAGTGCACAGATGTATGAATTAAAAAAAGGAATAGAAAAGATAGCTGCCGGTGATACCGAGTACAAGATTCCGACTAATAGTATGTTCTATTCAGTGAAGCATTGTTCTGACAAGCTGAATTGCATCGGTGACGGTATAACGAATGCAGTGGA
>QKDK01000124.1 GCA_003252135.1 Clostridia bacterium | reverse complement strand
CAGGTCAGGCTGAGCTTACACCTTCAGATAATAAAACCAGCACAGATAACAGTTCCATTGATGCCATAACTGATGAACCTGTTTACAATGTTGACATGAATCGTGAAATAAATATATATACAGTGGATTATGACACTCTGGAAAAGGAAGCAGTTCTGACTGTTGTACCGGCTGAACAGGAGCTGACACCCAGTGAACTTCTTGATATCGTTGTAGATACTCTTGTAGATAATTCTTTTACTATTTCTATAGATACAGTCGTAACGCAGGATGATATAGTGATCGTCAGTTTCCCAAAAGAAGGGGAACCTGTACATGGTCTTTTTGCACGTGCGGAAGATGCAATTCTTGATGCAATTGCCCAGAGCTTGCTTGATAATTTTGATGAGTACCATAAGATTGTTTTTCGCTGTGAGATGAAGGAATATCAGAGTGATAATCATACCTTTTCATTAGATTATATTTACATGGAAGACTGAAATGTGATATCATAAGCTGTTGTATCGTTTAGATACAGCAGCTTAAATTTATATGAACAGATAATGAATCTATTACTATATAAGGCCTGGAGTGAATATGAGTAAAGTGATTGTAATTGGAGGCGGTGCCTCAGGTATGATAGCTGCTGTTTTTGCGGCAAGAAATGGTAATGAGGTCATTCTTTTTGAAAAGAATGAAAAACTTGGGAAAAAGCTCTTTATAACAGGAAAAGGACGCTGTAATATTACCAATGCCTGTGACAGAGAATCGTTTTTCGAGAATATAATGACGAATGAACGCTTTTTCTACAGTGCATTTTCAGGATTCAATAATTGGGATACCATAGATTTTTTTAATGAGATCGGGCTTGAGACCAAAATAGAAAGAGGAAACAGAGTCTTTCCGGTATCAGATCATTCATCGGATGTGAACAGAGTGCTGGAACAGGAACTAAAAAAACAAAAGGTACAGATCCATTTGCATACCAAAGTCGAAAAACTGCTGTGTAAAGACAACAGATTTGCCGGTGTCATTCTGGAGAATAAACAGGAAGTTCAGGCAGATGCCTGCATCGTTGCAACTGGCGGACTGTCATATGCTACGACCGGATCAACGGGCGACGGCTATCAGTTTGCAAAAGAAATCGGACACAATATTACAGAGTTGTTTCCTTCGCTTGTATCAATACGTCTTAAAGAAGATTATGTAAGTGAACTGGAAGGCTTGTCCTTAAAGAATGTCGAGGTTACCATCACTGGATCAGGAGGGTTACAGGGTAAGAACAAGGAACAGACAGAAAACCATGAATGGTTCCGTGGCTTTGGTGAAATGCTGTTTACAAGAAATGGAGTCAGCGGTCCGCTGATCTTAAGCGCAAGCAGTAAAATTGCTTCAAATCATTGTGAAGGCTGGTGCCTTCATATCAATCTGAAACCGGCACTTACAAAAGAACAGCTTGACAGCAGGATCTTGCGGGATTTTGAAAAGAACAAGAATAAACAGTTCAGAAATGCACTTGGAGAGCTGCTTTTGTCTCGCCTTAGCGACAGAATTGTTGTATTATCTGGAATTGATCCATATAAGCAGGTCAATCAGATTACACAGGAGGAAAGGACAGCGTTTGGGGAGCTTTTGCAGGATATGCGTTTTACCATTCAAAAACCAGGCGGATATAATGAAGCAGTAATTACAAGGGGCGGGATATCTGTAAAGGAGATCACACCTTCAACGATGGAATCAAGACTAGTTCAGGGGCTTTATTTTACCGGCGAAGTTCTTGATCTTGATGCCATGACAGGAGGCTACAATCTGCAGATTGCCTGGTCGACCGGTCATGCCGCCGGCAGTTCGATCTACTAGGTAGATTCAGTAACTGTCAGTTTGCGTGTGGCAATAAATACAAATACATTCTGTATAAGACGACTGAACGAAATGATCAGATTTTCTGATCAGATCTATTGTTTTTATTTGATGATCAATGGCATGACAGCCTTTTTGACTGTGCTTATCAATATATTTTTATTTTTATGGAATGGATCTATGAATTATCATGCTGTATAACAGCGGAATGGGGAATCTATGAAACATATCAGTATCGCAATTGACGGACCTGCAGGAGCGGGAAAGAGCACGATTGCAAAAAAGGTGGCGAAAGACCTTGGGTTTATCTATGTTGATACAGGGGCGATGTATAGAGCGATGGCACTCTACTTTATTCAGAATTCAATAAAAGCAGAGGAGAGTGACAGGATAGAGGCAGCCTGCGACCATATTAATGTATCGATTCAATATGAAAATCAGGTACAGCAGGTGCTCCTGAATGGCGAGAATGTGAATCATCTGATTCGTACGGATGAAGTTGGTCAGATGGCTTCTGCAAGCTCAGTGAATGCAAAAGTAAGATTAAAACTTGTTGAGCTTCAGAGATGCCTCGCAGCAGATAGTAACGTTGTGATGGATGGAAGAGACATAGGCACCTATGTACTTCCTGATGCCGACATCAAAATATATATGACAGCCGGTGTAAAAGAGCGTGCGGCAAGAAGATACAGCGAATATGCAGATAAAGGAATAGCATGCGATGTACTGCAGATAGAAAAGGAAATCAGAGAACGTGATGAAAGAGACATGAACCGCGATTTTGCACCTTTGAAACAGGCAGAAGATGCAATTTATCTAGATACTTCGGAACTTACTATTGATGAAGTCGTTGCCAGAATAAAAGATCTGTATAAAAACAAAGTGGAGGTATGATCATGGAATGTTCAACGGACAAAAAAAGACTGTTCTTACTTGGCGGATTGATGTTTTGTATAGGTATGGTGCTTGGAATGCTGCTTGGCATCTTTAAGAACGGCATTGGAAACAACAGCGGAAACAACACGACCTATTATTATGGAAATGATGCACTTCCAAAAGAAGTTACAGACGAATTCTGTGAGGAGGATGACGTTGAAGGTTGAACTTGCGAAGACAGCCGGCTTTTGTTTCGGTGTAAAAAGAGCAGTTGAGATGGTATATGAGCAGGCAGAGAAGCAGGGGCCTGTTTACACATACGGACCAATCATTCATAATGAAGAAGTCGTGGCTGACCTGGAACAAAAGGGCGTGAAAGTGATCAATACGGTAAAGGAACTAAAAACCATTAAAAAAGGGGTCATCATCATTCGGTCCCATGGTGTGTCAAAAGAGATTCAGGACATCATGCTTGATAATGCAGAGGAAAGCATCAAACAGCTTTTTATTGTTGACGCGACCTGTCCTTTCGTGAAAAAAATTCATACCATTGTATTGGAAGAAAGCCAGAAGGGCAGGCATATTTTGATTGCAGGGGATGAAAAACATCCGGAAGTGGAGGGGATTATTGGATGGTGCCAGGGCCCTGTGACTGTTATCAGGGAGAGAAAAGATGCCGAAGATTTTTCTGCAAATCGTGATGAAAAACTAACGTTTGTGTCGCAAACTACATATAATTACATGAATTTTAAAGAATTAGTTGAAATTATTTCAAAAAAGGGGTATGATATTAATGTTTTAAATACGATATGCAATGCGACAGAAGAGAGACAGATAGAGGCTTCTAAACTGGCCCAAAAGTCTGATGCTGTTATTGTTATCGGAGGAATGCAGAGCTCGAATACGCGAAAGCTTTTCGAAATATGTAAACAGGAATGTGCAGATACTTACTATATACAGACACTT
>QKDK01000225.1 GCA_003252135.1 Clostridia bacterium | reverse complement strand
TTCTTATACCCGAGTGCAAAAAGGAGCATATCAAGATTATATAGATTCACACAATAAAGTATTGCGATTATCAATATATGCTCCTCCAACCTGATACTGATCTTTTTATTAAATATAAACAAATATATCGTAGAAAGAAAAACAGACGGAAGGGTGATGATCGTAATAGCAGAGAATAAATTCCAAAAAAGTACATTGTTCAACGGAATGAATAAAGAGATGACCGAAGATACTGCATACACTGTAGTCAGGCCAATGGTAATATTCTTGGGCAAAAGCCTTTTATCCATAAAAAACATAGAACAGAACAATGCAATTAACAAAACCCCAATGAAAAAATATTCAATCCGTAGTAATGTCTCTGTCTTCACATCTCCAAAAAACAGAACAATTATCTTGTTACTGATCGTACTATTGATGACAGCAAAGGACATAACTGTTACCGGATAAAAGAATCCTGCAATCTCTCGCTTCCTGAAATCCGGAAAGAAAATGATAAGAATAATAAAGACGGCTCCGATCGTAACAAGCATGCTGATAATACCGGTCTCAAAAATAATGCTTTTGTGATACTCATATTCGATATCTTTCAGATAACCGAATTTTATCGACTCTACTATTCCACCGATATAATAGTGAAAATCTGTCACCTGAATAATAATCTCTGCTGATGTGTCCTTTGCCTTAAAAAAAATCATATTCTGTGAGCTGCCTGTTTCTTCATCTGCTTCCTGCTCGACCAAATTTTCAGCAGGTAACAGCTCATTGTTGCTAAAAATGATGCTGGACGTATTATTATTAATAATACCGTACTTCTTCCCTGGTATCAGATTGATCAGATGTAATCTGTACGTTCCATACCTGAACTCAGAACTGTTCCACTTTATGTTCCATGAGGATGGTACTGTTGCATATTCCTGCTGACTTTCAATGCCATCATTAAAATCCTCTGCAGTCATCAGCTCATGCCAGTAAAATTCCCAGTCACCGTTTAATGAAACAGTACTGCCAGATGAAAGATATTGCTGTACGTCAAATGTTCCCTCGGTAACTACAGAATTCTCCTTACTGGGCCAGAATATAATATAAAGAACAGCGGTTACGGCAATAATAGCAAATAACGTAATTAGTTTGATTTTTTTCATAAAGTCACCTGCCTGATATTTTTGCTAATGCGTCATTTATTGCAAATATTTTGCGATTGCTGCATTTTTCCTTTTGCAATGTTTTTGCATTTTGTTGGCTTATGCAAATTTATATGTCAAATTCTATCATTTGCAGGTGTCAAAGTCAAATATTTTTGAAATTCGTGTGTTTTATGGCTTTGTTTTATCTGTTTTCGATTTATTTTTTCTTCCTTCTCATTTCATCCACACGGTATTCCACCATCTTTCGAATCAATTCAACAGGCAGAGGTTCTGAATAGGGAAACTGTACGGAACCCTTTGCATTCTTGTATACAGATATCTCTCCCTGGAATTTTTCGATTCCGGATGGTGTTGGATAAAAACCGATATGATTTTTAAATGCTGCATAATGTACCAGATTACCATTCAGATAAAAAGTAGGCATCTGATAACTGATTTTTTCGGTCGCGTCCGGTACTATCTCACGGATCAGCTGGCGAATCAACCGTAATCTGTCCTGTATTTCTTTCGGAAACTTTGTGATATACTCTTCAATGCTATCCTTATTTTCTTTCTCCATGGCAGCAGCTCCTTTCAATGGAAAATTCATGCATTCGGTTACCTTGCATTTACATTTTCAATATATTCATTTTTAATGTAAGTGCCATAAGTCTTATACCTCCTTGATTCGTGTCAATTTACAAAAAGACAAGTGAACGAATGCTTCGATTCCAATAAAATTATTTATAAACCATTATTTCATAAACCATTATTCATCAGCCATTCCACAGAAGTCTTTAATGCATCGACGGTCTTTGTCTCTATGACACACCGGCAATGATTTTTTCTTGCCATATCAAGCCTTCCTATTAGGTCAATCTCTCCAGTGCCAAGCGGGAGATGATTTTCTTTCTTCCTGCCATCATGAATGTGGAAATGAACAAGCTTATCCATATGGCTGACTATATATTCTTCGTCTGCATCCTGACATGCGTGAGAATGTCCGATATCCCAGGTGAGCCCAAAATGGCTGCTCTTTACCAGCAGGTCCACAGCCTCTTTCTCAAACGAGGTGAAACCATCTGTATTCTCAATTGTCAGCACGATTTCGCTGTCCTTAGCCTCTTTCTCGCACATCTCTTTGAACCGCTGTATCTGCTGACAGTATCTGTCTTTGTATTTATCAAACAAATATACCCTGCGGTCTGGCAGAGTAAAATAAACTCCATGGTTCATATGCAGATTTATTATGTGAATATCTAGTTTTTTAGCAGCATCGATTGTCCTTTTCACGGTGTTCATATAGGCATCGGAAACCAAATAATTGAAATCGCAGATATTCAGGTTCTCATCCAGATGGATGGTGTATTCGATTCCATATTTCTTTTTATTATCTGCCAGGTGCTTTATATTCTCAAGTTCAGGCAGCTGAAACTGCGGTAAGTTCATATTTAATTCGAGGAAATTCAACCCGAGCTTGGCACAGAGCCTGCAGTTTTCCTCCAGAGTATTCAGTTCCAGCAATGCCGGCATTCCATATATCATTTCGCTCCCCCTCATTGTTGCACTATGGACTATCCCGCTTGCACATAACATTTTAATTGTTAGTTTTCAATATTATAAAAGGCATCCAGCGTATCCTGAATGCCAAGTATGCAAAACAAATTATATCAGCCATCTTTTCTGATCTGCTCTATGATCTCACTGATTGCTTTATCAGCCTCTGCAGTATCTACCTGACAGGTTCCTACCTGCTTGTGCCCTCCGCCGCCATATCGGAGCATCAGACTTCCTACATTGGTATTGGATGTTTTATTCAATATACTGTACCCGCAGGCAATGGCAACGTTTAATTTGCCGCGGCCATCCACGACCCACAATGATATGTTCTGCTCCGGATACAGACTGTAGATCAGGAACCGGTTACCTGTATAAATAATATCAACATTACGTAAATCAGTTACAATCAGATTATCATAAATCTTTGTATACGTATGAACCATATCGATGAACTTTTCCTGTTGTTCAAAATATAAATCAACTCTCTCCATGACATCCGGATTCTGCATGATCTGATCAATATTATCTGTACGGCACTGCTGCATCAGATCTTCCATCAGTTTATAATTCGGTATTCTGAATTCTCTGAAACGTCCGAGACCGGTTCTTGGATCCATAAGGAACCCCAGTAGTATCCAAGGTGTCGGATGCAGAATCTCGTCTTTGGTCAGACTGCCTGAATCAACTTTATCACAGGCCTTTACCATCTCCTCAAAATGACTGAGCCTTTTGCTTGCGCCGTAATACTCATATATAATTCTTGCTGCGCTCGGAGCCAGACGGCTCTCGCCTTCAAAATCCTGATTATCGCCCAATCGCTCACTTTCTGAGGAATGATGATCGAACCACATCTTACAGCCCTTTACATAGGGGATGTTAGCCATAATATCATTATCCGTTACTTCTACCATTCCATCCTGGACATCTTTGGGATGCACAAATTTCCATTCGTCTACCAATCCCAATTCGATCAGCATCGTTCCGCATGCCAATCCATCAAAGTC
>QKDK01000321.1 GCA_003252135.1 Clostridia bacterium | reverse complement strand
AGGTTCTTCGAACTGTAATCCAAACTACGCCATTATATGAAACCCGACCTGCAATGTCAATCTCAATTTACACAATTATAGGTGCATGTTTTTTGTATTTCGTCCATAAAATGCATAAATATGCATCCGTTGTATTATCTCTCTGTTTTCCCCTACTGTCGGTTCATACTCCTAAATCATATTCATCTCGATCAGCCTGTTCAGAAATTCTTCATGTGTATCTGACAATACAAGCATTCTGACAAGCTCCGGTTTTTCAAAGATACGGACAAGTCCATTATATACTTCCATGAACTGCTTACGATCCTTCTGATCAACTGCAATCATAAGCACAACATGTATCAGGCTGTCATTCCACTTTATACCTTTTTCACTGATATAGACGCCGACCATGGTCTGTCTTGCATTCATGTCCAGTGCATGCGGAATTGCAAAGGTATCAAAAAAACAGGTGGAGGACAGGGCTTCCCTTTTCATTACTGATTCGGTAAAACCCTCAGCGGCCACACCAAAGGCTTCCAGTTGTTCACCAAGAAAACCTATGACTTCCTCTTTTTCATTAAGCTTTTTGTTTCGGAAAAACAGCTTTTCATGGAAAAAGGATGCCAGCAGTCTTCCGTGCTGTTCTTTTTCACGCTTCTGCAGCAGATTATGGACAGCTTTATCTATGGCAAGGTGGTCCATCATGGAATAAAAAGGTGAAATGAGCAGTACCGGCTTCCCGATAAAATGCATTGGCTTTGTCGTTATCACCAGATCGGTCGAGGAAAGGAACAGACTGCCCTCGCCATTCTCTTTATACACTAAAAGTTCTATCAGATCAGAAAAATTATCCAGCAGCTTTTGAGCCAGATTATTTTGTACCTGTTGATATTCGCTTCCATACAATAATACATGAATTCTGTGTGCTTTGAAGATTGTGCTCCATACCGCTTTTTCAATCAGATATCCAAGATGTATACATATATAGCCTATTTCAGCATCCGGTACCATGACATGATACCTTTCCCCTATCTTTCTGGCTATGCTTACCGATACATCATGAATGAAGGGACTTGTTCTTTTTACTGACTGATAAAGGTCATCTTCTGCCGGCTGTGCATTTCCGGTTCGTTGCAGCATCCCCATGACATGAAGCGCAAACGAAGGCAGAAAATCCTTGTCATGAATGTCCAGCATATAATAATTAAATACAGATAGTAATATAGTATAAAGTTCATCCATAAAACCCTTTGGCAGAATATCGGTCCTGTCTATGTATTCATTTACAAAATCGGGTACTTCCTGGTTCGTATCTTCCTTACAGGTATCGATATCATTCTCTTTCTGCAAAAACATATCATCTTCCTGTCCCAGCGCAGGATGCTCTTTTGCAGTCATCTTTTCCATCCTGATACAGCCTTCCATTTGTAAGGCTATGTATTCGGTGTCTTTTTCTGTCATCCCTGCCTGCAGTTCATCTCTGCAGCTTAAGCAGATCTTCTTGGCAATTCTGTACTCTTTAGTACCTTCCTTCCTTTTAACATAGCTGCCTGTTTCTTTTCCTATATCCATTTTGGCCCGATAGACTGCAATGACCACGTTCGTAAGCAGAGTATTCAGATAAGTCTGGTCAATACCACAATCCTCTGTCTGAATTGATTTCAAAATTATTTCTTCTATTCTATCTACGGCAATATTCTTAAAATAAGCCATAAGCATCGCCTTGTGCCCGCTTCCTTCTGGAATCTCGTCATAGATCAGCTGTCGGATAATCTTTCTTTTGCTTAATTCATCTCCGATCACTTTTATATAGCGCTTCTCTCTTTCCAGCTTCAGTCCAAACGACTGCAGCTTTACAGAAAGAATATTCAGCTTTTTTTCTAGCAGTGAGGTACTGATAAAATGGTCTTCCGCAAGCTCATCCACCTGCAGCGAAGCATCGGTCATGATCACATGCTTCAATAAAGCATGTTCTAGAATTGCCTCCTTGCTTCCCAGCAGCTTTTGCCTTGTCTCTGTATGTAAGGCACTTGTATCAGCATCCCTGTTCAGCAGATATCCTCTGTTTGAGGATAGAACTGCATTGGTTTCCTTATTGATAGCTGCAACTTCTGCCTGCACGGTCCTGACTGAAATATTCAATGCCAGACTGATTGCTTTACCGGTCACATAGGTATCAGAAGCCGCTATCATATCAAGTATTTTGATTTTTCTGTCGTCTGGCCAGACCATGTGTTCGCCTCCTTTGTTGCTAAATTTATCCGTGTTTCTCTCTTTATAAACTCTATTTCTTCATCCTACACGGTTATACGTAAAATGCAAGTATTAAATTACGGGGCATGCCGCAAAAAAAGTTTTGCAGGGTCAGATCTGCTATATTATAATGTATCCCATAACATAATGTAACCACAGGTTCTGTCAGGCATCTGACATATAAGGAGTCCATCTATGACAAAAGAAAAAGGACAGGAGATATCCTTCCAGATCATCGGATATGCAGGAGATGCCTTTTCCTGTTTTTCAATGGCTATGGAAAAAGCAAAGCTTTCCCGCTTTGAAGAAGCTGCACAACTGGTCGAACAAGGAGAAGCGCAGCTTGTCAAAGCACATAATGTGCAGACAGGCCTGCTGGTCGAGGAAGCCAATAATAACAGTGTAGAAGTCAGCCTTTTGCTGGTTCATGCACAGGATCATCTAATGATGACTACAATGTATGAAAAAGTAACGAATGAGATGATTGCACTGTACAGAACAATTATGCAGCCGGGAGGAACTGATGAATAAGAAAAACTCATTTCTTTGGGGCAGTGCTACAGCAGCCTACCAGTGTGAGGGCGGTTGGCAGGAGGGCGGTAAAGGCTTGTCGAACTGGGATACCTTCTGCCACAGTGAAAAAAACAATATCAACCCGGTCACGGGAGATATTGCCGCAGATAATTATCATAAATACGAGGAGGATATCAAGCTTCTGGCAAAAGGCGGACAGAACGCATATCGTTTTTCCCTATCCTGGTCCCGTATAATTCCTCAGGGAGTCGGTGCTCCAAGTAAAGAAGGCCTAGCTCATTACAAACGGGTGATCGAGGTCTGTCAAAAGTATCATATTACGCCACTTGTAACTCTGTATCATTATGATCTTCCACAGTCTTTATATGAAGCAGGCGGCTGGGAATCACGTGAGATTGTTTTTGCTTTTGAAGCCTATGCCCGTGTCTGCTTTGAAGCCTTTGGTGAACTTGTTGATTGCTGGGCTACAGTGAACGAACCAAATTATGAGACCTACTGCTGCTATCTGGTAGGAAACTACCCTCCCAACGTAACTAATCTGGAGCGCCGGTTCAAAGCCATGTATCATTTGATACTTGCAAGTGCCGCTGCAATAAAAGCTTTTCGCTCCATGCAATGTAAAGGAAGCATTGGAATTGTAAGTGACAGTTATTCCATCGAGACACTTTCTGACCACCCAAGCTATCTGGACGCAGCCAGACTGGCCAATCTTTTTTTTAATCGTTCCGTCAATGATGTTTGTGTCTTTGGTTCTTATCAACAGGATTTCATTGAAAAGCTTCAATCCTTGGGCTATGATTTAACTTATATGAAGGAAGAAGATAAAAAAATATTGGAAAGCGGTATCGTTGATTATCTTGGTATAAATGCTTATAACCGCACCCTGGTTAAGCCCTATGAAGGTGATACCGATATCATGTCCATCAACAACACCGGCAACAGTAAGCAAAAGACCTCTTTGAATCTTATACACTGGTTTGCTTATG
>QKDK01000047.1:13985-21053 GCA_003252135.1 Clostridia bacterium | reverse complement strand
TAAAAAGTGCCATAGTGAATGCGAGATATTCTATCAGGTCGGGGATTGCATTATGCCAAGAGAAGGTGTCTTTGCTGTGGTAAAGCGGGGCGGAATAATAAGAACAGGAGATGAAATGTATGTCAGAACAGGGGTTTAGGGCAGCAGTGGTCACCATGAGTGACAAAGGCTACAGAGGAGAACGGATCGATACCAGCGGTCCGGCCATTATGGAAGAATTAAAGAAAAGAGGTTATCAGGTCGTTGAATATCTGTTGATACCAGACGATCTGGAGGTCATCACCTATCACCTGAGAAAATTATGTGATGACGAAGTCTGCGACCTGATCATTACGACAGGAGGAACCGGATGTGCGCCAAGAGATGTAACACCGGAGGCAACAAAAAGCGTGATAGAGAAAGAAATACCGGGCATAGCGGAAGCCATCCGCTATCAGAGCCTGCAGATAACTCCTAAAGCAATGCTTGGAAGAGGTGTTGCAGGAATCAGGAATAGGACAATGCTTGTGAACCTGCCGGGAAGCGAGAAGGCGGTCAGGGAAAGTATGGAGGTATTTCTTGATATTATGCCGCATGCCCTTGATACACTTACAGGAAGAAGCAGTGACTGCAGCAGATAGCAGAGTCAGGATATCGAGCCAAATGTTTGTCTTAAGGATGTAAAGAAAGGAACCTATGAATCCATTTATCACAATACAGGAAATGCTAAAAAGTGAACAGGCCGTTCTGATGGTCACGAGGCTGCCTGCAGGACAGAGCGGTGCTTTGACAAAGATGACACGGGAAATCTATGCAAAGTCGCAGCTGCAAGGCGAGAACTATGAACAATTTCTGTCCGTATTGCAGGAAGGGAAGCCCAGGGTCATTTGGGAGGATGAGAAAAATGAATATCTATGGATGGAGCCTTTCTTTCAAAAGGAACGCCTGATTGTATTCGGTGGTGGGCATATTGCCATTCCGCTGGTGAAAATGGCTGCTATGACAGGCTTTCGTGTCACGGTGGTGGATGACAGACCGTCCTTTGCCAACACAGCCAGATTTTTGGAGGCTGAAGAAGTAATTTGTGATGATTTTGTCAATGCCATAAAAAGACTGGATATCAATCAGAATGATTTCTTGGTCGTAATAACCAGAGGACACCGGCATGATGAGATATGTCTGCGTGAGATCCTGAAGCTTCAGGAGACGATATACACCGGCATGATAGGTTCCAAAAGACGGGTAGCAGCAGTATTTAATGTTCTGAAGGAGGAGGGCTTTGACGCTGACCGGTTAGGCAGGATCTGTTCTCCGATCGGACTCTCGATTGGTTCAGTTACCCCGGAGGAGATCAGTATCTCCATTTTGGCGCAGGTGATTCAAAGAAAGCGAAAAGATGCCGCAGGTACGTTTTTGATCAATCGTTCTGATATGGAGACGGAGCTAATTGCGAAGGCAGCGGCTGTCAGGGAGCCTGCAGCACTGGTCTCCATCATGGAAACACATGGTTCGGCCCCAAGAAATGCCGGAGCAAAGATGATTGTCTATGAAAACGGAAGGTTGGAGGGAAGTGTCGGAGGCGGCTGTTCAGAAGCTCAGGTCATGCATACGGCAAGGCAGATGATCAAGACAGGACGTTATCAATTGCTGGAGGCTGACCTGTCTTTGAATGCGGAAGAGGAGGGTATGGTCTGCGGAGGTACAATGAAGCTGTTCATTGAGGACTTTAGTGATAAGGCTTTCCCTGATGTTTTAGAGAGCGTGGAAGCAGTGATACTGGCAGCCGGTTATTCGAGTCGGGCAGGAAGCTTTAAGATGGAACTGGATTTTCAGGGAAAACCTATGCTTTTGCATGTAGTGGAGGCTTTTCTTCCCTTCTGTGACAGGATCTTCGTAGTCGGCGGATATCAGTATGAAAGACTCATTCCTCTGCTGGCTGGACTTAAGGACAAGGTAGAACTGGTCTATAACAAAGAGTTTGACCGCGGCATGTTCTCTTCTGTTCAGGAAGGAGTCAGTCATGTTACAGCGGACAGGTTCTTTTTGACCCCCGGGGATTATCCGCTTTTGAACAAAGCCGTAATTCAGACTTTGCTCGATTGTGAAGACAGCTATGTGATACCAAGCTTTGAACATCACGGAGGACATCCCATTTTGCTGCCCTTCTCAGCAAAGGAAGAGCTCCTCTCCATGGAAAAGGACAGTAACCTGAAGGTGTTTCTAAAGCAAAAGGAAGTTACATACCTGGATGTCACCGACCAAGGCGTACTGCAGGACCTGGATACAAGAGAGGATTACGAGAGGCTTTATAAAATAAAGGAAAAGGAGTCGGGAGAGCATGCAGAGTAAAGGTATCATCAACGGAAAAATCTATTCAGAAGGCAGACTCCTGGAAAGTAATCTGTATCTGCAGGGAGAGAAAGTAAGCCTTCTTTCTAAAGAGCTCCTGCCCTGTGAAGAAATTATTGATGCAACCGGATTGTATGTATTACCGGGGCTGATCGACCCGCATGTGCATTTTCATCTTGGTGTAGGAGCAGGTGTCAATGAAGACGATTTTGAAGCCGGTTCAAAGAAAGGACTGCTTGGCGGGATCACGACGTACATTGATTTTCTTGATCCGGTGCGGTCAGTAAATGAAATAGAGAATTCATTTATAAAAAGGATGGAGCTGGCAGCTGGCAGTGTTTCAGATTTTGCCTTTCATGGTACGGTAGCAAACCCTTCCTGTTCTGCAGCCGAGCTGATGAAGGCTTATAAAGGCCATGGCATTACCTCCATAAAGCTTTTTACCACCTATTCTGACACCGATCGCCGTACCTATGATAAAATGATATATGAGCTGCTTAAGGAATCGAAAGCAACAGGAGCAAAGATAGTGATACATGCAGAAAATGATGAACTGATCACAGCAGATGCATTGACGCTGCTGAAAGATCATGAAAGCTCGAGACCTGTCATCAGTGAAAGGTCAGAAGTCATAAAGCTGGCCGAGATGGCAAAAGATACTGGGGGGCATCTTTATGTCGTGCATGTCAGTGCGGGAAGCACAGTTAAGATGCTGCAGGAGCAATACAGTAAGGAGCTTTCTGACGGAGTCATAACCCTGGAGAGCTGTCCGCATTATTTTATCTTTAACAGCGAGCTATATGAGAAGGAGGGGGGATATCTGTATACGATGACACCTCCGCTGAGACCGGAAAAGGACAGACAGCTGTTGGTGGACTCTATAGGTCAGATTTACACGATCGGAACAGATCACTGTCCTTATCCGGCAGAGAAGAAGAATAAGAAATTTACCTCACAGATTCCCATGGGAGTCGGTGGGATACAATATTCTTTCCTTAGCATGTATACTATGTTCGGGGAAGTAATCATAGATAAGTTTACAAAGAATCCGGCAATGGCGTACGGACTGTACCCCAAAAAGGGTGTTCTGCAGCCGGGAGCTGATGCAGATGTGGTTCTGTTCGATCCTCAAAAGCAGACAGTAATTGAAGATACGGACAGCATCTATAACAGAATGGAGTGCAAAGGTGCGATCGAGCGGGTATATCTTCGAGGGAAGCTGGTCGCAGAGCATGGGAAGGTACTGTCATCCTGCGGAGAATATCAAAACAGAGGTCAGCGCAGGTAAGGAGGAAATATGATAAGTAAATCGATTACAAAAAAAGATCATGCGGAAAAGATGAGCGGTATGGCGAAATATCTTGCAGACTATAGATATAAGGATATGCTGCATGCCAAGATCGTTCGTTCTCAAAAAGCTCATGCACGCATTTTGAACATTGAACTTCCCGTAATGAAGGAAGGATATGGAATTGTGGATGCCTTTGATGTGCCAATCAACAAAATCAAGGTCATCAAGGCAGAACAGCCTGTATTTGCCGAGGGAGAAGTTAAATTCATCGGAGAAGCGATTCTTATGATTGTCGGTCCCGATAAAGAGCTTGTCGAGCAATATGCGGCTGACGTTACTATAACCTATGAGGAGCTGCCTGCTGTTCTAAAGCTGGAAGACAGCGTCATCTCCTGTGTCAGATACGAGTTCGAACATGGGGCAGTGAAGGAGCTTTTTGATAAAGCTTACAGGATCAGAGAAGAGATATTTACGACCGGGTATCAGGAACAAGCTTATATTGAACCGCAGGGAGCCATCGGACTCTATGAAAATGAAAAGATAACCATGATTGGTTCGCTGCAGTGCCCTTATTACGTGAAGAGCGCTATTGAATATGCCATGGAGGAAGCACCTGATAAGGTTCAGGTCATTCAGAGCACAACAGGCGGTGCTTTTGGCGGTAAGGAGGATTATCCTTCGCTGCTTGGCTGCTTTGTTGCTGCGGCAGCAAAGAAATTTAAAAAACCGGTCAGACTGCTTTATGACAGAAGAGAGGATATGGCAGTTACGACCAAACGTCATCCGGCCAGATTTGTATACAGAACGGCACTTGATGAGAACAATGAAATACTGGCGATGGACATTGATGCCAGGCTTGACGGCGGGGCATATGAAGGTCTTTCCAGTGTTGTATTACAGCGATGTCTTCTGGCATTGACCGGTGTGTATAAAATACCGGCCATTCATGTTATCGGACAGGTGATGGAGACAAATACCGTACCGAACGGTGCATTCAGAGGGTTTGGCGCTCCTCAGAGCTTTTTTGCCATCGAGATGCTGATGACACACCTTGCGAAGGAAGCAGGGGTTTTGGTGCTTGATTATAAGAAAAAGTATATGGTAAAGCAGGGGGATGACACACTTACCAAAGGTAACTTCAGATATCCGGTGATTTTACCAGAAATGATAGCAGAAGCGGAAAAACTCAGCCATTACAGTGAAAAGGCCGCACAGTATCAGCATCAGCAGGGCAGATATAAGAAAGGCATCGGTATGTCAGTCTTTCTGCATGGCTGCGGTTTCACCGGTTCAGCCGAGAAAGATCACATCAAATCGGTGTTAAAGCTTGTAAAATATGAAGATGATACGGTGGAGATACTGGCAAGCAATACCGATATGGGCCAGGGCCTAAAGACAACCTTTGCCAAAATAGCAGCACAGGTGCTTTCAATACCGGTAGAAAACATAAGGATAGCAAACCCTGATACCGACCGCGTACCAAACTCAGGGCCGACTGTAGCATCCCGCTCCATCATGGTCGTTGGGAAGCTGATCGAGCGTGCAGCTGAAAAATTAAGGGATAACTATAAGAAAGGTGAATATCAGGAGATCATTGAACACTACGTTCATTCCGAAATGATACCCTGGGATATCAGTACATTTTCAGGCGATGCCTATCCGACATATTCCTGGGGCGTCAATGTTGTTGAAACAGAAGTTGACACCCTGCTCGGACAGGCAAAGCTGCTTGGAGTCTGGGGCATCTTTGACGTGGGTACTGCCATTGATGAAACCATCATGAAGGGACAGATGGAAGGCGGTATGCTTCAAGGACTCGGGTATGGCTCCTGTGAGAAAATGGAGAATGCAGGTGGTGCCATAAAGCAGGCAAGCATGACAGATTACATAATACCGACAGCAAAGGATACCATCCCATTTGTTACAAAAATGATGGAAAACCCCTATGAAGGCGGCCCATTCGGCGCAAAAGGTGCAGGAGAGCTGACCATCATCGGTGCAGCGCCGGCTTATGCAGCAGCAGTAGAATGTGCAATCGGAAAAGAAGTCACGGCTATACCGGTCACACAGGAGAAAATCCTGTCACTTTTATAAGCTTATTTTTCCGGGTACGGAAAGGCTAATAAAAGCAGGAACACCTCAGAAATGGAGAAGACAATGGAATTTATATTAAATAATAAAAAAGTAAGATATGATGGTGACCCTTCCAGAAGGCTCCTCGATGTGCTGCGCGATGACTTTGATATGACTGAGCAAAAAGAGGGATGCAGAGAAGGAGAGTGCGGTGCCTGTGCGGTGCTCCTCAATAAAAAGAGCATCAATTCCTGTATTACGGCCATCGGCAGTCTGGAAGGCCAGGAAGTGATGACACTGGAAGGCTACCGGGAAACAAAGCAATATAAGGTGCTGGAGGAAGCCTTTGCAAAAGCAGGTGCTGTGCAATGCGGATTTTGTATACCAGGGATGATCATGGCAGCAGAATCTCTTCTGTCAGAAAATCCCAATCCCTCCGAAGCAGATATCCGAGAAGGAATTGCCGGTAATTTATGCCGCTGCACCGGCTACAATATGATCATAGAGGGAATACAAATGGCAGCAAAGGAGGGTAAGGGCTTATGGTAAGAAGTTACAATCCGTCATCGCTTGAGGAAGCACTCTCCATAAAGGCAGAAGACAGAGCAGCTGTCATCTATGCCGGAGGGACTGACCTGATGGTTGCCAAAACCAAGCCTTCCTCCCTGCTGTTCATTAACCAGTTAAGTGAGCTTCATAAGGTTAACGAAACAAAGGATTTTGTTGAAATCGGCGCTGCTCTGACTTACAGGGAGCTGCTCGCAGAGGACAGAGTCCCCAAAATCCTAAAGCAGGCCATTAAAGAGATCGCCGCTCCATCCCTTCGTAATACTGGTACTATAGGCGGGAATATATGCAACGCATCACCAGCCGGTGACACCCTGCCGATTCTTTATCTGCTGGATGCAGTGCTTGTTCTGGCTGCAAAAAGAAACGAAGAAGTTGAAAGAAGAGAGGTTCTGATTAAGGATTTTATCCTTGGTATCAGGAAGACCGCTCTATTACAGGATGAGCTTCTGGAAAAAATAATAATAAGAAAAGACAGCTGGCAGGATGGTGCGATATTTGGATTCAAAAAGGTCGGAGCCAGAAAAGCACAGGCTATCTCAAAGCTTGTGTTCGCTGCGGTCTTGAAACAGGAAAATGGTTTTATAACAAGATTTGCAGTAGCCTTTGGTTCAGTCGGGATTACGGTCGTCAGAAGAACTGACATTGAAAAGCAATATATCGGTCTGCCTCTGGCAGACTTTAAGGCTGCTGTACCTGCGATAGTAGCATCCTATGAAGAGATACTAAAGCCAATCGATGACCAGCGCTCCACGGCAGAATACCGGAAAAAGGTCTGCCTGAATCTATTAAAGGATTTTCTGACGACT
>QKDK01000047.1:0-13964 GCA_003252135.1 Clostridia bacterium | reverse complement strand
CAGATGGGACAGGAGAAGACGCATACCTTGCCGACCTTCTGATTGAAGCTGACAGAATCAAAAAAATTGCTGCAGCGGGAAGCTTTGAAGGGAATGAATATGCAGATGCCAGTGTTATAGAGGCCAGAGGACTTATCGTGTCGCCGGGGTTTATTGATACGCATAGTCATTCTGATTTAAAAGTACTTATCCAGCCGGAGCTCTTTGCGAAGCTGCAGCAGGGAATTACGACAGAGGTACTGGGACAGGACGGTATATCTATGGCTCCGCTTCCGCTTGACTGTATCTCTGCCTGGAAAAAGAATCTGGCAGGACTTGACGGAGAAGCAGAACATATCAGTTGGAGGTACAAGACGACCGCCAACTATCTTGCCATGATAGAAGAAGCCGCACCGGCACTGAATGAAAGCTATCTGGTACCGCATGGCAACATCAGGATGGAAGCCATGGGTCAAGAAGACAGAGAACCGACACCTGAAGAAATGCACGAGATGTGCAGAATTACCAGAAGAGAGATGGAAGCAGGCTGCCTTGGCCTTTCCACAGGCTTGATCTATATACCCTGTGCTTATGCAAAGACAGATGAACTGATAGAACTATGCAGGGTCGTAGCAGAATATGACGGAGTTTTTGTCGTGCACCAGAGAAGTGAAGCAGATACCATACTGGCTTCCATGGAGGAGATCCTTGAAATCGGAAGAAAGAGCGGTGTTAAGATACATTTTTCGCATTTTAAGGTGTGCGGAAGGAATAACTGGAAATATCTGCCTGATATGTTCACACTCCTTGATAAAGCTAAAGCAGAGGGCATCAGGGTTACTTTTGACCAGTATCCCTACTTAGCAGGCAGTACCATGCTTGGTGTGATTTTACCTCCCTGGGCACATGACGGCGGGACAAACAGACTGATGGAAAGACTTCAAAACACTGATGCCAGAGAAAAAATGAAGCAGGACATAAGAGAAGGGATTCCGGGCTGGGATAATTTCGTTGAGTTTGCGGGTACCGACAAGATATTCATAACCAGCGTCAAAACCGAAAAAAACAAAGAGGTCATCGGACTAAGTCTTGATGAACTGGGAAAGAAAAGGAATATAGAAGCCTTGGATGCTGCTCTTGATCTTTTGCTCGAAGAAGAGAATGCGGTCGGAATGGTTGATTTTTATGGGCTTGAAGAACATATCATACAGATCATGCAGCGGGAAGAGATGAATGTCTGCACGGACGGTTTATTGTCCGGAAAGCCGCATCCCCGTGTATACGGATCTTTTCCAAGAATACTTGGAAAGTATGTCCGTGAAGAAAAGATCTTTCGTCTGGAAGCTGCTGTGGAAAAGATGACAGGGAAAGCCGCAGCCGCGATGGGCATAAAAGAGAGGGGACTGTTACGAGAGAACTTCTTTGCAGATATCGTAGTATGGGATGCAGAAACAATTAAGGACAAAGGAACCTTTGAGGACCCGGCACAAAGACCGGAAGGTATCAGGTACGTGCTGGTCAATGGCGTCATCGTGATAGATAACAGTGAATATATGGGAAACCGGTGTGGAAGAGTGATCAGAAGGAGATAGCAGATGTATAGATTTAAAATCAATGGGAATGAATTTTTGGTTGAGGATGATAAGAATCTGCTCGATTATATCAGAGACGAACTTGATATCACCTCCTTGAAAAACGGATGTAAGGAAGGCGCCTGCGGTGCCTGTATGATACTTGTGGACAAAAAGAAGATGAGAGCCTGTCTTATGACGACAAAAAAGGCAGACAAAAAGGAAATTCTTACTGTTGAGGGACTGTCTGACAGAGAAAAAGATGTCTACACATACTGTTTTCAGAAAGCCGGGGCAGTACAGTGCGGTTTTTGTACGCCGGGTATGGTCATAAGTGCAAAGGCGCTGCTGGATGAGAACCTGCAGCCTGCCAGAGCAGATGTGAAAAAAGCGATCAAGGGTAATCTTTGCCGCTGTACCGGGTATAAAAAAATAGAGGATGCCATTCTTATGGCGGCTGCATTTTTTAAAGAGGATAAAGAAATCCCAAGGGAGAGCTTTACCGGAAAGGTGGGAGAACGCACCTTCCGTCCGGATGCGGCAGTAAAAATTAACGGAACCGCCAAATTTGCCGATGACCTGAAAGCGGAAGGCATGGTGTATGGAAGTGCTCTTCGTTCCAGATACCCCAGAGCTTTGGTCAGAGATATCGATATCTCAAAAGCATTAAAGCACCCAAAGGTAGTTAAAATCGTGCTGGCAGAAGATGTGCCGGGCGACAGGACGATCGGACACCTGACGCAGGACTGGCCGGCGCTGATTGCAAAAGGTGAGGTCACCAGATATCTTGGGGACAGCCTTGCTCTGGTGGCTGCAACCACAAAAGAAGCCCTGGAAGAGATCAAAGAGCTGATCCAGGTAGAATATGCTGAGCTCACTCCCATGCTTTCACCGGAGGAAGCCTTGTCTGATAAAGCAGAAAACATCCATGAGGGAGGCAACATATATCGCACCGAGCTCATCAGAAGGGGCAATGTGGAAACTGCACTGATCGAATCTGCTTATGTGGTGAAGAACACCTACCAGACACCGCATCAGGAGCACGCTTTTCTGGAACCCGAAAGTGCACTTGCCCTTTGGGAAGAGGATGTGCTGACAGTATATACGGGCGGTCAGAGCGTTTATGATGAGTACAGGGAGATAGGAAAGCTGCTTGGAATACCGAAAGAGAAGCTGCGCATCAAAAGTGCTTATGTGGGCGGCGGATTTGGAGGAAAAGAGGATATGAGCGTGCAGCATCATGCGGCATTGCTGGCGTATCTGGCAAAGGTGCCCGTAAAGGTCACACTGACCAGAGAGGAGAGTCTTATTGTACATCCCAAACGCCATCCGATGAAGATGGAGCTGACGACTGGCTGTGATAAGAATGGAAAGCTGACAGCCATGCGGCTTGAACTGATTGCCGATACCGGTGCATATGCTTCGCTCGGCGGACCGGTTCTGCAGAGAGCCTGCACACATGCAGCCGGCCCCTATAATTATCAGAACATTGATATCATTGGGAAGTCTATCTATACGAATAATGTTCCAAGCGGTGCCTTTCGCGGCTTCGGCGTTACCCAGACGATGTTCGCGACAGAATGCAATATCAATATGCTGGCGGAAAAAGCGGGGCTCGATCCCTTTGAAATCAGATATCTGAATGCTATAAGACCTGGACAGGTACTGCCGAACGGACAGATAGCAGATGAAGGAACCGGGCTGGTCGAATGTTTGGATGCAGTAAAGGACGCATACTATGCAAATTATGAGAATGCCGGAATCGCCTGTGCGATAAAAAATGCCGGCGTAGGTGTAGGAATTCCTGATACCGGACGAGTAAGACTTGTCGTCACCCAGGGAAAAGTGTCCCTGCGTACCAGTGCTTCCTGTATGGGACAAGGAATTGCAGAAACCATGCGTTCTATCCTTTGTGAGACAACAGGATTGACACCAAGGGACATCGTGGTTGCTATGCCGGATACCTCTGTTACACCAAATTCAGGAACCAGCACCGCTTCAAGGCAGACAGTAATAACCGGAGAAACAACCAGAAGAGCCGGACAAAAGCTTGCAGAGGATTTAAAGAATAAAACCCTTGCGGAGCTGGAAGGCAGCGAGTACTATGAGGAATTTGTCGGTATTACAGACCCGATGGGCAGTGACAAGCAAAATCCGGTCAGCCATCTGGCCTATGGGTATGCCTGTCAGGTCGTTATCCTTGGTGAGGATGGCAAGGTCGCAAAGGTCATTGCGGCGCATGATGTAGGACATGCTGTGAATCCTTCCAATGTGGAAGGGCAGATCGAAGGCGGTGTGGTCATGGGTCTGGGATATGGACTAACAGAAGATCCGAAGGTCATCGGCGGAAGGCCGACAGCTACTTATGGGACGTTAGGACTCTTTCGTGCAACGGATGTACCGGAGATTGAAACCATTCTTGTAGAAAAGAACAGAGCAGAGCTTGCTTTTGGTGCAAAGGGAGTCGGGGAGATCCCATTGATTCCGACTTCACCGGCAGCACAGGCGGCTTACTATAAAAGAGACGGTATTTTCAGAACAACACTGCCTCTGCAGAATACACCCTATTCGAAGGCATGAGCTTTCACGGGCAGAAAGGTGAGACGATGAATCAGAAGCTTTTGATTGGGAACGGAACCCTGATTACCAGAGATAAGATGAATCCATTCATACCAAACGGCGGCCTGCTGCTGGAAGATGGTCTGATCAGTGAGCTTGCGGTAAACGAAGATGCGGTCAGGCACCTGAAAAAGGCAAATCCGGATGCAGAATACATGGATGCCAGAGGAATGCTTGTCATGCCGGGCTATATCAATGCCCATCATCATTGCTACAGTGCCTTTGCCAGAGGTATGAGCATACCGGGGAATCATCCGTCTGATTTTCTCGAAATACTGAAAGGTACCTGGTGGAAGCTGGATCAAAAACTGGATCTGAAAGCGACTTATGACAGTGGAATTGCTACTTTTGCAGACTGCATCCGAAACGGGGTCACGACTGTGATTGATCATCATGCCAGCTATGGAGCAGTAACAGGAAGCCTACAGGCTATGTCAGAGGCTGCGGACCTGCTTGGCATTCGTACCTGTCTTGCTTATGAGATATCAGACAGAGACGGCAAGGCAAAGATGCAGGAAGCTTTGCAGGAATCCTTCGATTTTGTGAATTATTTGAAGATACGGGAGAGTATAGCAGAAAAAGCAGGTGTATCAAATAACAATACAGTGCTTTCGACCTCAGGCCTATCCCTGATACCTGAAGGAATGCAGCGTACGCTGATCGGTCTGCACGCTTCCTTTACCTTAAGTGACCAGACGCTTGCACTTTGCAGAAAAACGAATGAATCAGACATCGGATACCACATCCATGTAGCAGAGGGTGCTTATGACCTGGAGCAGTGTCAAAGAGAGTATAACTGTACGGTAGTGGAAAGATTGCAAAAGGAGGGAATCCTGAAGGAGAATACTCTTGCAGCACACTGTATCCATATAACCGAGTCAGACATGGACCTGATCAGAGATGCAAAGACCATGGTAGTGCATAATCCGCAGAGCAATATGGGGAATGCCGTTGGCGCACCGGATGTACTGACCATGCTGGACAAAGGCATTCTGGTATGTCTTGGGACAGATGGATATACCAGTGATATGATGGAATCTGCCAAAACAGCAGTAATCCTGCAAAGGCATAGAAGTCATAATCCAGACAGAGGCTTTACGGAGACGGTACGCATGCTGTTCGAGAATAATGCTGTGCTTGCCACAAGACTGTTTGGAAGAACCATCGGTGTACTTAAGAAACAGGCAGCGGCAGATATCATCCTTGTTGATTACAAGCCCTATACACCGTTGAATGAGCAAAATTTCAACGGACATTTATTTTTTGGTGTCAACGGAATGAATACGGACACTACCATTATCAACGGGAAAGTACGGATGCGTAATAAAAAACTCCTGACAGATACCGACGGGTTGTTTGAAAGCTGTAAAAAGACCTCAGCCAGAGTCTGGGAGCAGCTATATGAAATGCAGGAAATGAAAGATATCAGGTAATAGAATGAAGCATCAGGAGGATATGATGAACACAGATAAAATGACACCGGTCTCTTTTGAAAAGATGCTGCTCGACCTGTTACGGGAATACAAGAGCAGGAAGAGCTTTTATGATGTCGATGTGAGCAGAAATACAGATAAGGATTATAAAAATGCCATAGGGCTGGCAGCAGGCCCTCATACCCAGCTTGCCGGAAATCTGGTGGCCGGGTATGGTGCAGGAGCCACATATTTTGAGCTAAAGACCGTACAGGTCCTGACGGGAGAAGAGCTTGGCATTAAAAAACCATGTATTTATAATGCCACTGAGGTCTTCAATACGGAATGGTCCACAGAATTAACAGTCGAAGAAGCAAAGAATGAATATACTAAGGCTTATCTGCTGTTGAAGGTGCTGATTCAGGAGCTAAGTCTTGGTAATCCGGAGAATTTCACCTTTATCATGAGTGTAGGGTATGATTTGCAAGGAATAAAAAGTCCTGTTATTGACGGGTTCATCAATGATTTAAAGAACGCGGAGGATACTCCTGTATGGAAGGAATGCATGGCATTTTTAAAGGAGCATCTAAATCTTTTTGAGAAAGTATCAGCAACCTATCTTGATTCTTTGTCGCCCTGTGTCAGCGATACGATTGCCCTGTCCACAATGCACGGATGCAAAAGAGAAGAAATCGAACAGATCGCAGCTTATCTGCTGCAGGAAAAGCAGCTGAATGTTTATGTAAAAATGAACCCGACCCTGCTTGGGCAGGAGAATGTGCGGTCATCACTCGACAGGCTGCAGTATACACATCTGGAATTAGAGCCGCAGGGGTTCGCTCTTGATATAACATATGAGGAAGCCTGCAATATGCTGGAAAGACTCCTTATTGTCGGGAAAGCGTCGGCAAAGACTTTTGGGGTAAAGCTGACGAATACACTGCCGGTCAAAATTAAAAGAGGAGAGCTCCCCGGTGAAACCATGTATCTGTCAGGTCCGGCCCTGTATCCAATAGCGCTTGGCGTAGCAAGGCGCTTGGCGAAGCAGTTTGGTGACAGATTGCCTATTTCCTATTCCGGAGGAGTAAGCGAGAGTAATTGCAGGGACATACTGGAATGCGGTATTGCCCCGGTCACGGTTTCGTCCTTCCTTTTAAAGCCTGCCGGGTACAAAAATATTAATAAGCTTGCGCTGGCAGCAGAGAAATGCATGCTCCCAAAAGCAGCGGCAGAGCTTAAGTACGAAGAGCTTTTACAGGAAGCATTTTCAGGCTCAAGATATCAGTACAGGGAGAAGCAGCAGTTCATAAAAGCACAGGAGTATTCCGCCGTCTGCGCAGCCTGCCATAACTGTGTGGATATCTGTCCGAACCGGGCCAATAGAAGAGTCAAACACAACGGTATTGATGCGGTCATTCATCTTGACCAGCTCTGCAATGACTGCGGCGCCTGCAGTGCATACTGCATCAAGGGGCATGAGCCCTATCAAGAGAAGCTTACCCTTTTTATTACAAAGGAAGCTTTTGAAACTACAAAAAGACCGGCTGTTTACCTGGATAAAGGAGTACAGACCAGGAATCTTGATGAAAAGGATGAACAGGCCCTGACAATGATCAAAAATTTTTACTGGGAGGAATATGTCTGATGGGATTTGAAATAGTACATAAGAATAATACAGCGGGAAATAAGCCAGAGCTTTCTCATCTTGGAATAGAGACAGCAAAAAAGGTCATAAGGTTCCACCAGAGCTTTCCCATGTATCAGACGACGCCGCTTCGAAAGCTTGAGGATCTGGCAAAGCTGCTCATGGTCGATAAGATATATGTAAAGGATGAGTCCTACCGGTTTGGACTGAATGCCTTCAAGGTACTTGGCGGAAGCTATGCCATCGGTACGTACATTGCAAAAAGACTTGGGATGGATATTGATGAGCTCCCCTTTGACAGAATGATATCAGACGAGATACGAAAGAAGCTTGGCGAGCTGACCTTTATATCGGCAACCGATGGCAATCACGGCAGAGGGGTTGCTTTTACTGTGAACCAGCTGAAACAAAAGGCTGTCATTTATATGCCGGCAGGCAGTGCAAAGGAAAGACTTATGAATATACGCGCGGAGGGAGCTAAAGCCGAAATCACAGAGCTGAACTATGATGATGCGGTGCGGCTGGCCAGCAGGCACGCCGATCAAAATGGCTGGATACTGGTACAGGACACCTCCTGGGAGGGATATGAGGAGATACCGACAGCCATCATGCAGGGCTATACAACGACTGCCTATGAAGCTTTGCAGCAGATGGAGGAAAAGCCTACCCATATTTTCCTGCAGGCAGGTGTCGGCTCATTTGCAGCGGCAGTCACAGGATTTTTTGCGGATTACTACAAGGAAGAGCGTCCTGTCATAACCATTGTGGAGCCTAATGCAGCGGCCTGTATTTTTAAGACGATCAAGGCGAACGATGGAAAGATACATCCGGTAAATGGTTCTATGGACACCATCATGGCAGGACTTGCCTGCGGAGAGCCGGTCACTGTCGGTATTGATATCCTGCGAAGCTACGCTGACCATTTTGTCAGCTGTCCTGATTATACAGCAGCACAGGGAATGCGTGTGCTGGGAGCTCCTGTTGGAAAGGATGACAGAGTTATCTCGGGCGAAAGCGGTGCTGCCGGTTTTGGTGTATTCTACGAAGCAATGACCAATCCTTCTCTGGAAGAACTGAAAAGCAAGCTGCAGATCAATGCCGATTCAAGGCTGCTGTTCTTTAGTACAGAAGGGGATACAGACAGGCAGAACTATAAAAGAATAGTCTGGGACGGAGCATATCATAGACCGTGACCAAGAGATAATATGCGTATAGAGCAGCGCAGAAATGAGGTGTTACATGTTAGGAGAAAAGGAAAAGGAGCAGGTCATCCTGCTCTGTCAGTCACTGATTCAGGCAAAAAGCTATTCGGGAGAGGAGAACAGAGCCGGAGAAATCCTGCAGGCCTACTTTAGGGAGAATGGTTTTGATCAGGTGAAGGTGGACGAATACGGCAATGTAATCGGAACCATCATAGGCAGCAGAAAAGGAAAGAAAATTTTATTTGACGGACATATTGATACCGTACCGGTCGTGAACCGTGAAAAATGGACCTTTGATCCTTTTGCGGCCACGATTTGTGATGGCAGGATCTATGGACGAGGGGCCAGCGACATGAAAGGAGCGGTAGCTGCCATGGCGGTCGCAGCAGCCAGCTTTGCAAAAAAGAACGGCAGGGATTTCGCCGGAGAGATTCATGTAGCCGGAGTGGTCCATGAAGAATGCTTTGAAGGAATCGCCGCCAGGAAGATCAGTGAGTACGTTAGACCGGATTATGTCGTTATCGGCGAAGCTTCCAATCTGAATCTGAAGATCGGACAACGGGGAAGAGCAGAAATCGTGATCGAGACCTTTGGAGTCCCGGCACACTCTGCCAGTCCTGAAAAGGGGATCAATGCCGTATATGCCATGAGTAAGGTAATACAGGTCATCAGAGAGCTGGAACCACCGGTACATGAGGTTCTTGGCAAAGGAATTCTGGAGCTGACAGACATAAAATCCATGCCATACCCCGGTGCATCGGTCGTTCCGGAATACTGCAGAGTTACCTATGACAGAAGACTGCTGGTCAAAGAGACGAAGGAAAGCGTGCTGGCTCCGATTCAGACAGCACTTGACCAGCTGATGGCTCAGGACCATATGGTGAAAGCAAAGGCTTCCTATGCGAGAGGAAAAGAAAAGTGTTATACCGGCAGCGAAATCGAAGGAGAGAGATTCTTTCCCGGCTGGCTGTTCGATGCAAAGGAACCGTGGATATCTGCCGTAAAGAACGAGCTTGAAAAGGCTATGTTCACTCCTTTGGTTACCCAGTATAATTTTTGTACGAATGGCAGTCATTATGCGGGTGAAGCAAGGATTGCCACCTTTGGCATGGGACCGTCAGATGAAAAGCTTGCCCATGTGATCGATGAATATATTGAAATCGATCAGCTGACAAAGGTCACAGAATGCTATGACAGTGTGATGAAGGCATTGCTGGTGTGAGCAGTTATCAAATAGCTGCTGTTTGGAAAAGACAGATCGTTATTATATATTACAGATCTGATGAAAAGAGGAGATCATGAAACGATACAAACTGCTTGTCGTGCTGTTTGCGGTGCTGCTGCTTACAGCCTGCGGTAAGAAAGATAATGAGGAGAGCAAAACTGTAACCTTTGACAGTCTGGCGACAGATCAGATATCACTGATTGCCCTTGGTAATTCTGAGGTGCCGGTCGGCCAGTACTCGCAGGAAATACTTGAGAACCTTGGCATATGGGATCAGATCCAGGATAAGATATCTTTTGGTTCAAATGTTAAAGAGGTCCTGTCACAGGTGGAAGAAGGTTCTGTCGACTGCGGAATCGTATATGCAACGGATGCTGCAGCATCAGAAGGTGTGAAAGTCGCAGCGAAAGCTCCGGACGGTTCGCTAAAGACGCCGGTGGTATATCCGGCAGCCATGTTAACAGAAGCAGCAAATAAAGAAGGAGCAAAAGCATTTCTTGCGTATCTGTCATCGGATACCGCAGCGGCAGAATTTGAAAAAGCTGGTTTTTCATTTATCGGGACAAACACAGCGGTAAATACAAATGCGGATGCAAAGGACATCGGCGGCACGGTGACTGTGTTTGCGGCGGCAAGCCTTACAGAAAGCCTGACGGCAATTAAAGACAGCTTTGAAGCAGCATACCCGGGTACAAAAATAGTCTGTAATTTTGATTCGAGCGGCACCTTGCAGACGCAGCTGGAAGAAGGTGCCGATGCTGATATCTTTTTTTCGGCTGCACAAAAACAGATGAATGCACTGGAAGATGAGGACATGATCAGCAGTGAGACCAGACAGGATCTGCTCAAAAATGAAGTTGTACTTATTGTACCGGCAGAATAACGCAAGGAGGTGGGACGGTGGACTATTTTCCTTTATGGAATTCACTTCGCATATCTCTGATAGCGACAGTCATCACATTTTTTATCGGAATATTTCTGGCATATTATGTTGTTAAGCTGCCCGGAATAGTGAAGGGGATCCTTGATACTCTGTTCACCATTCCCATGGTTCTTCCGCCGACGGTAGCAGGCTTTATCATACTAAAGCTTATTTCTCCAAAGAGCCCTTTAGGCGAGCTGGTGGAAAAGTACTTTGATGCAACTCTTACCATGAAATGGTATGCAGCCATTATTGCCGTTGTTGTTGTTACCTTTCCTCTCATGTACAGGACAGCAAGAAGCTCCTTTGAAGCTTTTGACCCGGATATCATTGCCAGCGGAAGGACACTTTGCCTTTCTGACACCTATATCTTCTGGCATATTTTACTGCCGAACTGTAAAGCAGGAATAATTGCCGGACTTGTACTGGCTTTTGCAAGGGGACTTGGCGAATATGGTGCGACCAGCATGGTGGCCGGTTACATCCCGCACAGGACAGCTACCATTTCAACAACGGTGGCTTATTTCTGGCAGACGAACCAGGATGAGAAAGCTTTTCAATGGGTTCTGATCAATCTTGCCATATCCTGCGCGGTTATGCTCATAGTCAATGTATTTGAAAAACGTATCTCCTATGGGAAGGAGGTCTGATTATGGCAATATTCTGTGATATAAAGAAAAAGCTGGGCAATTTTACTCTGCAGGTCAGTTTTGACATAAAGGAAGAGACAGTAGCACTGATGGGAGCCTCAGGCTGCGGAAAGAGCATGACACTGCGATGTATTGCCGGTATCATGAAACCGGATTCTGGAAAGATCATCATCAATGGTCTGACTGTATATGATTCTGAAAAGAAGATCGACCTGCCGCCTCAGAAGCGCAGAGTCGGTTATATGTTTCAGGATTATGCCCTGTTTCCCAACATGACGGTGGAACAGAATATTCTGTCTGTGCTTGGAAAGAACAGACGGGATGAACTTACGGAATACGCCAAAAGTTATCATTTGACCAATCTGTTAAAGCATTATCCGAAACAATTGTCAGGCGGACAGAAGCAGCGTTGTGCACTGGCCAGAATGATGGCGGCAGAACCAGAGATCATACTCCTTGATGAACCTTTTTCAGCATTGGACAGCTATCTAAGGTGGCAGATGGAACAGGAGATTACAGCAGTTCTGAAACAGACACAAAGATCTGTTCTTTTTGTATCACATGACCGAGACGAGGTATTCAGGGTCAGTGACAGAGTAGTGATCATTCACAAAGGGATCAGTGAAGCAATTGCAGAAAAGCACAAACTGTACAGGCAGCCTGTCACTTATGTGGATGCCCTGCTGACCGGGTGCAAGAACATCTGCGGCGCAGAGATAAAGGATGGTATGCTGATTGCTAAGGACTTTGGAATTACATTGAATTATCAGAAAGAGGATATGCAGGAGACAGAAAAAAACATACGATATATTGGGATACGATCAAATCATATCCAGCCGGCACATCAGTATGACAGTGATGCACCTGCGTTTGTTTCAGCATACAGTGTTGAACAGATGATTGAAAATGTATTCACCTGTGTGCTTATGGTCAGGCTGCCTGGCTCAGAAACGGCATTGCGCTGGGAGATGCAAAAGGATGACTATGAAGATTTATCTTTTCACGATTCACGCCTTGCCATACCGTATGAATACATCTATCTGCTGCAGGAGTAAGAGCAGGTGCATGCTCACGAAAATTAAAAAAAATATTGAAAAAGAAGCTGCAGATCACAATGAACCGACCTGCAGCTTTTTTGCAGTGCGCCTGGCGGGCGCACACTTCGTAATCAAAGTAAACCATGTCCTTATAAGGAAAGAAAGATCTCAGGCGGAGATTCTATCATGGACAGAAAATTCTTTTTCAGATCTGTATTGAAATTCAGGTAATCCTGCATGCAGGTGAATAATAGTAAACGCCTGTAATTCAGGAACACATCAATCTGTGAGAGCCAGAAATCATCGAGGTGGTTTTCTGTTTCATAACCGTTGATGAAGTAATCAAAGAAACGTTTCAGGGGTTCTTTGTTGTGTATTTTGCCTGCCATACCGCCGGACAGGTCGAACATGATGCCCTGAGCAGGAACGGTAATGTCCTGCAGAAAGAAGTTACAGGAAGACACATCAAAATCAATCAGCGTGATCTGCTTATCCCTCGCAATGATGTTGTGCTGATGGTTGTCATTGTGAATGAATCCATAGGTATTTCGGTTGATAGGAAATTCAGATAATGTTTTTGACATCTTCTGCCATTCTGACTTCACTTTTTCATCCTTGCACCAGTTCGTGAAAAAAGCAATCTCATCCTGATGCCCGAATTCTGATGAACGTCCATTGATATTCATCCATACGGGGTATTCTTTTGCCGCTTTGTGAGCCGATCCGGTGATCTTTCCCCAGTACCAGCTCAGGTTTGTGGCAAGCGCTTCAGCAGCCGGACTTTTTCCCTCGCAGAACTTCATGGAATATGCGATGAAGATATGCTTTTCATCTTCGAAGGTCTCATACAGCCTGTGAGCATCATTTTCCTGCGGTCCGGCAATATCAATGCCGCACTCTACCAGGTAATGGATGAAACGCAGTCTGTCATCAAGTGCTGCTAGATCATTGGTTCCTGGCTTTTCAACTGCCAGGAATTTTAAAACTTTTTTTTGACCATCTTTCTGGTAAAAATAAGCAATACCATCGGAGTCTTCTCTGCCGCCGCCAAGAAATATCAGGGCATCTTCGCGTATACCATATGCTTTACACAGGGCAGACAGTGCATCTGCAGAAACTTTTATCATGAAAATACTCCTTTCATGCCATGATATCACTATTATAACAGGGTTTCATAAAGTGTCAAAGCGAATATGGAATATGAAGAATTTTTTTCCATATAACCATGTATGATTTTGTTTTTTGTGTGAAAAATTATTGAAACCCTGCAAAACCATTTGGTATCAGGCAAAAATGTGATATAATAGACAAGATTGAATTCAGTACAGAGCAAAGGACTGCAGGAAAGAAGCTGCAGGTATGAAGCTGCAGGTATGAAGCTGCAGGAAAGAAGTTACAGATATAATTACAGAGTAAAATACGAAAACTTTAAGAAGAGATGGAGATTACGATGATCAGACAGATGATAAATGGTTTCTGCATGGCACTTGCAGATAGTGTTCCCGGTGTATCCGGCGGAACGATTGCGTTCATAATGGGATTTTACGACCAGTTCATAGGAAGTATTAATGACATTTTCTATGAAAAAGGAGAAAAAAGAAAGAAAGCTTTTATCTTTTTGCTTAAGCTTGGCTGCGGCTGGATCATCGGGATGGTTTCAGCGGTGCTTGTGCTTACCAGTATATTTGAGTCACATATTTAT
>QKDK01000138.1 GCA_003252135.1 Clostridia bacterium | reverse complement strand
TGTCATCGGCACAAATATGCGCAAAGTATGTGACCGCCTTGATAATCTGCCAAGAAGCACCTTCCTGTTATCCCTGGCCGGTGCAAACTATTATACTGTCAGAGAAGCTGCTGCATATTATTTTGCTGTAAAGAAGAACAAGTCATGGAAATGGGCAGAAAAGTATCTTGACAGGCTGTATAGCAGAGAGTGGCTCCGTAATTTTGATCACGCTAGATTTGACAGTGTGCTTTTATATGATGACAGTGACCCAAAACGTATATCCATGCTGGAGCACTTCGAAGGAAACAAGATGCTTTTCCTCGAGAACAAAGCTTTATATTCTGCACTTGGCAGGAGCAAGGAAACCAACAACAGTCTGTTACGTTCATGCAGGCGCTACAAGAACATTGCTTATGTAAGCCAGAATTCAAAAAAAATAGAACTTCCTTCTGCAACTGCTGAAGATATCAAGATCGTTACTTTTAATCTGAAGGCTGAGAATCAGGCGCATCAAATTGAATCTATTCTGAAAGGATTGGCAAAACAATGAAAGTCGGTATTATAACATTTCACAGTGCACATAATTATGGTGCTTCCCTGCAGACCTGGGCTATGCAGCGTTTTCTGACTGCAAATGGCTACGAGGCAGAGGTCGTGAATTACAGAAATTCAAAAATCGATAAGGCATATCGTATCGATAAAAAGAAATCCTCTTCGACCATGATAAAAAGGCACCATGCTTTTGAAAAATTTATTGCCGAGAAATTAAATTTGAGTACACCTTACGGAACGCTCGCCGCCATACAAAATGAAGAACATGATTATGACGCAGTGATTGCCGGCAGCGACCAGATCTGGAACATGTCCATTCTTGGAGGCTTGAACTCAGCTTATTTTGCGGACTTTGGGGATTCTTCCATGAAAAGGATTTCTTATGCCGCAAGTATCGGAACAGATGAATTGCCGATAGGCTCAGAGGTAGTCTTTCAGCATCATTTGAAACTGTTAAATTTTGTATCAGTTCGTGAAGCAAAAGCACAGGAGATGCTTAAGAACCTTACAGATAAAGAGATCTCTGTAGTCCTTGACCCGACGCTGCTCTTATCACAGGCCGATTTTAATGAAATACGTGTTCCAAGTGATTGTAAACAGCCATACATCTATCTCCATAATGTACACCTTACCGGTGAATATGAAGCCCTGAATGCAATGGCTGAAGAGTTATCTGCACGTCTGAAGCTGCCAATTGTAAAAAACAGAGACGAAATACTGTTTGCTAATGAGCTGAAGCCCTTTACCAGCGGCGGTCCGAGCGAGTTCCTTGGAATGATTTCAGACGCAGCATATGTTGTTACCGATTCCTTCCACGCAACTGTATTTTCCATTTTGTATCATAAGGATTTTATCACCGTTCCGCCTCTCAAAAGGCCTGACCGTTTATATTATCTGCTGGAGAGCCTTCATCTGCAGAATCATATCATCGAATCCAGACATGATCTGCATGATATGGACGCACTGCGCATTAATTATGATGATGTCGAGAGCGCACTAGCGGATCTTAGATTATCGTCCATCGACTTCCTGATGAATTCACTGCATCAGAATGCCGAAAAATCAACCTCTTTATATTTTGATTCTCATGATGATTTTATTTGTTACGGCTGCGGAGTCTGTCAGTCTGTTTGCCCGGCCAAAGCCATACACATGGAAACTGACGCTGCGGGATTTTCTTATCCTGTAACTAATGAGGCCCTGTGTACGCACTGCGATCTCTGCAGAAAAAGCTGTATTGAAAAGAAACACCCGTTACAAAATCCTGATATAGCAGAATACCTCAAGCACTACCTTGCTCATCATCTTGATCTGTATACAAGAATGCTGTCACAAGAAGGCGGAGTTATTCCAGAGTTATTAAACGCTGTTTTCAATCTTGGAGGCAAGGCTGCAGGCTTTATATATGACCCTGCAAGCCATCGGACAATTTTAAGAACTGCAGACAGTGCGGACGATTGCATGCCATTTTACAGGGTTCATTTTATTGAACCTGAGGTAACGGATTTTGCTTTACAGATCAGAGAGCTTTCATCAGACAGTCCGTTATTGCTCTTTGCTACCCCTTGTCTGATTGCTTCTCTGAAAAGCTTCTTTGGTGAACTTCCGGAAAATCTGTATTGTGTTGAACAGCAATGCGACGGATACATGTCTCCTGCACTTTTGCAGGCGTACACCAGTTATCTGGAATCTGATGTTAAATCACCTCTGTCAGCTTATTCCTTCCGCGAGAAGAAGAACGGTCGTGAGAAAGTACAGGTCGTATTTGAATTTGATAACCAGGAAAGAATAACAGAAAACTATGCAGATAGCTGTTTGTTCCAGGCTTACCACCAGGCTGCCACACAGCGTCCTTCCTGCTATACCTGTCGCTTCAGACGTGCAAAACGAGGAATCGGAGATCTGTCAGTCAGCCCTGTCCCGGGCAACAGGCAGGAAGACTTTACCAATGATGATAACAGTGTTTCTCTTGTCTGTGTTTATACCCGGAAAGGTTATGAGCTTATGGATCAGATCAGGGATCAGTTTGCGCTGAAGCCAGTAACAGAAGAAGAGGCAGAAAAAGTTCTGCCCCTCCGTTCATTAAATCTTACTTCACAGCGCCAAAGCCTTTTGGAATCTCTATCTACCGCTCCGATCAGACAGCTGCTTCGTCCTTTTGCGGCAAAACCGCCAAAGAAAAAGTGATGATTATTTATATGTAATTGACAAGCTGCCTTTTCCTGCTGCTGATGTGATGCTTGCAAGCGCACCATTTACGACGGTCATTCTGGGTGGTCTATGACCGATATCGGCATCATAGATTACCGGTGTTCTCAGTTCATCCAGCACAGAATGCAATGCTTCCTCATATGCTATGCCCGTATAGCTTTCATACATTGCCGGTCTTCCAAAGACAAAACCGCTGGCACCTTCGAACCATCCGGCTTCTCGAAGGTGCCAGAGTCCTAGAGTTAATTGCTCAGAATTCAGTGCAAAGCTTTCAAGATACCAGAGGATCCCATCCTTCTGGTATTTTTTTATCCATTCTTTTGTTGCATCATATCTGGTTCCTGCAAGGTTCAAAAGGACGTCAAGGCATCCGCCGAGCAGTCTTCCCTGCAGTCTGCATTCCTTTTCCTGATAAAGATTTTTCCACAGCACCGGCTGATCATATATATACTCCTCAAGTCCGGTCACTTTTTCTGTATATCCGCTCATATATTCAGAAAAGCTATGCTGTATTATACTGCTGCCCTGCAGGATCTCTTTGTTCTGAAGGAGTGAGGTATGCCATCTCTCCATCCCGAACTCAGAAAAGTTTGAAGCATACACAGTTGCCTGATCACATAACACAGTTACGGGATATAAAATACCGGTAGGATCAGAAAATCCCTGAATCCACTTTGGATATCGTTTTACAAGTTCAAAGTCCACAAACGGAAGCATCTCAAGCAGGTATTCGCCTCCGCTCACCATAAAAACAGCTGTTATCCTGTCATCCTGCAAAAGTGCATGAAACTGGTCTGCCCTTTCCTTTGCAGTGGAGCTTCTGGCTTTCTCACTTGTCCTGACATTCTTTGTCTCTATGACATGAAAACCCTTCTTTTCCCAGTGTTTTACAGCATTTTCAAGTCTTGCGATATCAGGAATGCTTGTTCTGCCGTCAGAACAGGCTGTAACACCGATTCCGTCCCCATCTCTAATAAATGCCGGATATATCATGACTTCTCCCCCTGTACTGCAGCATCAAGGATCTCACCTTCGTATACTGTTACAGCAGGTCCGCGCATCAGGATCGTATTTTTCGTTTCATCATAAGTTATCTTTAAAGTACCGCCCAGCATCTCCACATATACCTCATAATCCGTCAGATGGTTCAGCATGCTTGCATAAGCACATGCACATGCACCGGTTCCGCAGGCAAATGTCTCTCCTGAGCCTCTCTCCCACACCCTCATCTTTACATGATTTCTGTCAATGATCTGCACAAATTCTGTGTTGACCTTCTTTGGAAATACAGCGTGCTTTTCAAAGACAGGTCCGAACTTTTCCAGTTCAAAGGTATCTGTATTGTCCACATATACTGTTGCATGCGGATTTCCCATGGATACACAGGTCATCGCGAATTCACGGTCAAGAACGGTGATTGGTTCATTCATCACAATTTCTTTTTCAGACTGCACCGGAATCTGTGGAGGTTCTGTCACCGGAGCTCCCATGTCAACAGTCACCTCAGTTACAAAATCACCCTCAGTATGGAGCTGCAGCCTTTTTAATCCTGCAAGTGTTTCTATGGTTATTTCTTTTTTTTCCGTAAGCTTTTTATCATATACATACTTTCCGACACAGCGGATTCCGTTACCGCACATTTCTGCTCTTGAACCGTCTGCGTTGAACATGACCATTTCAAAATCTGCAGTCTCAGAAGGACAGATCAGAATCAGTCCGTCAGATCCGATTCCAAATCTTCTGGCACTCAGCCGTATAGCTGCAGCTTCCGGATTCTCAAGTTTCTTCTCCATACAGTTCACATAGATATAATCATTGCCGCATCCATGCATTTTTGTAAATTTCATTGGATATCCTCCTGATGCAAAGTCATTCTTTTATTTGCGTAAAAATGCTTTGAATTTCTCAACTGAAGTATTGGCGATCAGCTCCTGCGGAAATTCGACTTCCTTCAAAAGAGCTGCTGCAAAAGCATGATTTCCAACATCAGTTGCTGTATGAGCATCGCTGTTCATAACAATACACACTTCTTTTTTCATGCATTCCTTCAGCATGATGCAATAATTTTCTCTGGAATTCACCCTGTACCCGTTCGGAGCAAGCGAACTGTTATTCACCTCGAGCAGTGTATGGGTTCTGGCTGCTTCTGCTGCCAGCTGACTATAATCAAGCGGAAATCTTGCATCATCCGGATGACCGATGATGTTGATATGACGATTGTTCATGGCCATCATCACAGCTTTTGTGTTTTCCTCAATCGTTCCTGTTTTGAAGCACGGCGGATGAATGCTCGCTATGCAAAGATCCATTTCATTCAGAATGTTCTCAGATAAATCAATGGTACCCTTAAAATCCAGAATATTCAGTTCCGCTCCAAACATAACCGACATGCCAAGAATTTCCCTTGCCATGACATGAAGGTTCATAAAATAATAATCATAGCAGGTTCCGGGCATTTTAGGTGCATGTTCCGTTATGCCAAGCAGCTCTAATTTTTTTTCTTTTGCCGCATAGACCATTTCATATATGGTATTGTAAGCATGGCCGCTGGCCAGCGTATGTGTATGTACATCCAAAACATCAATCATTCTTTCTTCTTACCCTTTCTGTTTCACATTCATTCTTCCAAACATGATGCCGCTTTTTTACATAAATACCAGCTGCACTTATCATCTGCACTTGCCAGCTGTACTTACCAGCTGTTCTTACCAGCTGTACACAAATTCAAGCCCCATTATACAGCAACAGCTGCAAAAAAACAAGAAAAGAGCACGTTAAACGTGCCTATTCAGCATTACTATTCATGATATCCAGCAGGATTTCTTCTGCTTTTTCATACTCTAGCATTTCCAGCGCGTGTTCCAGGTCGTTCATCTTAGGAATCACATCAGGCAAAAGCTTCCATTCCTTCACGGGCTGCAGAAGCTTTAAAGCAGCTTCCGGTTCATACTCAGCAAGCTGAAGACCTACAGCTTTCATCCGCCGGCTCCACTGCGCCTGTGTAAACTCCCTTGTCCCGTGGCACCAAGTGTCTTCCCCGAAGACGATCCCGTTATCGGCAAGAAATTCCTTCGCCTCTGTCAATACTGACAGATAGGTAACAATGTATTCACTTAATTTAAGCTCATCAAACACATATGGCTGTACAGTCAGCCCTTGTTCCATCTGTTTTGACTCCTCTGAAAATGCAAGTGCTCCAATATTGGCTGCTGTCCCTTTTAATCCATGAATCAGTATCTTTAATGCGTCCAGATCCTTTCCGCTTTCCAGGATCATATGCATTCTCAATAATGCCGCATCACTTTCAAGGCAGAAAAAACGAACCACCTGAAGATAGATCTTCATACTGCCATTTGAATTTTCCAGTCCTTTATTTATATCGATCATTTTATTTCATCCGTTTCCTCGACTTATCTACTTTGACTTATACATATTTGGGCTTATGCTTACTTTGGCTTATGCTTACTTTGGCTTATGCTTACTTTGACTTATACTTACTTTGACTTATGTGCATGCTTTACCTTATTCATTTTATTTCATATGATCAAATCTTATATGCCGGCAGATGAATCAGGCGGCATATCCCTGCCGATCTCGGAAGCTTTTCCAAGCAACTTTTTCATCATATCTTCCCTGTTCTCAGCTTTACTGCTCTCTGCTTCACTGCTCTTTGCATTACTGTTCTCTGCTTCACTGCTCTTTGCATTACTGCTCTCTGCTTCACTACTCTCTGCTTCACTGCTCTTTTCGTTAACGCTTTCAATATTTATCTCGCTGCTATCTTTGTTAATGCTCTCGTTTGCGTCGTTCTCATCTTTTTGTGTTATCGTGTCAGTCTTCAAAGCTGATAAATCTTCTTTTGCATCTGTATCGGTCAGAACTGCTTTCTTCTCGTCTGGCTTTTGTCTGTCAGATGCTTTCTGTTTGTCTGTCTTGTTCTTCTTATCTTTTCTTGCTTCTGCTTCTATAGCCTTCTTATTATCCTCATACTCTTTTTTCCCATGCTCTGCACAGTAAAATACCTTTTGTATACGTTCCCTCATGAGGCTCGGCAGCACAGGTTTTGCAAGTACATCCATTACACCAAGCTGATGACCGCGCAGAATATTGCCCCTGTCAGCCTGACCGGTCAGCAATATGACAGGTATGTCTTTAATTTTTGAATTTTCACGTATCATCTGTAAAGTCGAAAGGCCATCCATTCCGGGCATCCAGATATCCAGAACCAGAAGATCAATCCGTTTTGTACGAAGGATCTTAATGGCCTGTTCACCCGATGTCGTGGTGGTCACATTATATTCATCAGATAATATATTTTTTATAAGCAGTAGATTACTTTGAAAATCATCCACTAAAAGTATGTTCTTCATTCACATGCCTCCAGACAATTACTGCATTATATCGTATTTCTATAGTAAAACATACGTCAATGGCTGTCAAGCATATGCCTCTTTCATATCTGAATAAAAATGATATCTTTTTGTTTATGTTGTTCTGATTTTCAACATTTGACTTGTTTTATTGTTCCATATTCGTTATACTGAATAATGACCAAATGATGGAAATCAGCAATACTATATCAGGACGCGTGTTCACGCAGACAGGAGTTCTATGGATACCTTACTTGTTACTGAAAAAATTCGTACTCAGATCAACGCGGTTTTTATCGGAAAAGAAGAAATTGTTGAGAATGTATTAATCTCTTTGCTGGCTCGTGGTCATGTTTTGCTTGAGGATGTACCGGGGGTCGGTAAAACAACTCTGGCCAATGCTCTGGCAAAGTCCATAGACTGTTCCTTTGGACGCATTCAGTTCACTCCTGATACACTTCCCGGTGACATAACAGGCATTTCACTTTATAACATGAAGACAGGCGTTTTCGAATATTCGCCGGGTGTTATTCTGCATAATATTATTCTGGCTGATGAAATCAACCGGACTTCTCCAAAGACACAGGCCTGCCTTTTGGAAGCCATGGAGGAAAACCAGGTTACTGTGGATGGTGTGATTCATCCTCTTGATTCTCCCTTTATGGTAATTGCAACACAGAATCCTATTGATTTTCTTGGGACATATCATTTACCGGAAGCACAGCTGGACCGTTTCCTTATGCGTCTGTCGATCGGCTACCCAAGTCATGCTGCAGAAAAAATCATGGTCGAAAAACATCTGTCAAAAAGCCCGCTCTCTTCTCTTTCTCCCGTTTCGGACAAGGAGGAGCTAAAAAAAGTCCAGCATGATGTTGATCAGATCTTTATTCATGAGGATCTTGTTTCATATGTTATTGAGATAGCAGAAGCAACCCGTGCACACGAGTATCTGACACTTGGCGCAAGTCCGAGAGCAACACTTGCTCTTTTGGCTGCAGCAAAAGCAAATGCCTTTTTAAATAAACGGGATTTTGTAATTCCTGATGACATCAAGCATATCGCAGATCCGGTGCTCTGTCATCGCTTCGTTCTTGCCATGGATGCAAAGATCAAAAAAGTGACTGCAGAATCCATTCTTTCCGATATTCTGCGTAAAATACGGGTTCCTGTGCTATAGGAGGTCTTATGCTGCTTTACCGCCTGATCATGCTTGGTTTTATACTCCTGACCGGTGTCCTTGTCAGTATAAAAGGCGGGGTTATCACATACACCCTGTTTGCGCTGGCTCTGCTGATACCTGTTTCCTCTGCTGTCTATCTTTTCTACGTCTTTATCCGCTTCCGCATCTACCAGTTCGTTGACAGAAAAACTGTCGTAAAATGCCAGCAGGTCCCTTATGTATTTACACTTGCAAATGAAGATATTATCACCTATGCGAGCGTTCGGGTCACATTTTTAACTGATTTCTCCACCTATGAGCACGTAGACAGTGATAAAAAATATTGTCTGTCCTCTTGCGAGCGTATTAACCATGAGACAATGATTTCATGCAAATACAGAGGAGAATATACCATCGGTATTGATAAAGTCATTATTACTGACTTTTTCAATCTTTTTCATATGACCTATTCCTGCCCATCCAAGATCAATGTTCGTGTTTTGCCGCGTGTTGTAACGCTTGATACCTTATCGATTGCTCCATCAGAAGAAGACATGAAGCAAAACAGAAGAAATCCAGAAGGTGCTTCCATGATTCCAGACAATGAAGTAAGGCAATTTTACAATGGAGATCCGCAAAATAGAATCCACTGGAAATCAACCGCAAAAACACAAAAACTGATGGTTCGCAATTTTATGGCAGAGCCAAAACCTTCGATGTCTGTTTTTCTGGACACCTCCCTTCCTTCCCTTTCAGAAAAGGATGCCATCATCTACAGTGACAAGGTCATTGAATGTGCGCTTGCCATCAGTAATTACCTTCTGATGCATAAAACAGATAATATCGTATTTTACGAAAAGAGAACTCTCATGCACCAAGCCGTTCAGAGCAAAGCTGACTTTGATCTGCTTTATAATACCTGCTGTCAACTGCCTTTTCATAAGAAAGAAGCCGGAAGTATATTGCTCATGTCAGGTCTGTTGCTGCTGGGAGCACCCTCTCACTGTATAGTGCTGACGGCTGCACCAACGAAAGAGCTTGGTATTGCCTGTAACGAGGCACTTAACTTTGGACATACTATCACGGTTCTTGCGATTGGCACATCAACAGCAGAGTTTTTAGGACTGCTCGATAAAAAGATAGGTTTTTACCAGCTAAAACCAGATCAGGAGGTCAATGATGTCCTCTCTTAAATTTCATTTTGAAAAACATGCTTTTTTATGTATTCTGACCTACCTGACCACTGCCGGTCTTCTTCGTCTGCTTGCACTTCTTACACCGCTTGGCATCCCATTGTTTTTATCCTTGCTGCTTCCCATGATCTGTATACTTATTATACGCTTTCTAGACTGCCACAGAGAATATATTCCTGTAGCTCTGATAACTATCGGCTTACTTCTTCTCACACTGATCTATGTGTATTATAAGAAAGGTGAGCTTCCTTCTCTTTTCTCATCCTTTACAGCACTATGGACGGCACCCGAGCAGGAGACAGAATTTCCATGGCTTATATTCGTTCAGATTTTAATTCTGTCTGTGGCGTTGAGTCTTCCTGTCTATTTTCTTCAGCAGAATATCTTATTTAGATGTATAACCAGTGCGGCATTATTTACTGTCATAGTACTTTTATCAGTCTTTGAGGCAGAACCCGAAAAAATCATGATACTGCTTTTCTGCGGTCAGATTCTGTTTGTACTGTTTGAATTAATGCATCGGCATACTTTTCCTGGTCCGGAGGACAAGCAGACTGTCAGAACACTGTATTTATATCCGGCTGTTTTGCTTTTGCTTGCTGCCATAGCTTTTACCCCATACAATAAAGATCCGATTCAATGGACCTTGGTAAAATCAGTCTGGGCTAATGTTGTCCAGACCGTTTCTACACTTGCCACTAACATTTCTCTGCGTTTTCAGGGTACTTCCCATGTTTTTGAAATATCATTTGCCGGATATTCCCAAGACGGTGACCTTGGCGGCAATGTAAAGGAAAATAACACGAACACATTGATCATCAGCTCCTCCAAGCTGATAAGTCAGCCTGTTTATCTGTTCGGTAATCAGAAAAATGTTTACACCGGCAGCGACTGGTCCTTATCTTTTTCAGATTCCAAAGCCACAGCCAGATATCCGGAATACATACTTGATACCGTGGAAATTCTATATGCCGTCGAGCGCTGCGGCTTCTCTGAATCAGACCATGACGTGCTGTATCAGAACCTTTTCAAGACACAGGAGTATAATATAGCCTTTCATGAGCTTCGCACCAGAACTATCTTTTATCCTGCTAAAACAAGGCATATATTTTTTACTGATACGAACACAGACGACCTGCTGTCATCCAATCTGACCTTCGCACAGCTGCAGGGACCGACAACTGCATACAGTCTCAGCTTTCTTGAAATGAATCTTGGCAGTCCGGAATTTGAAGCTCTCTTAAAGACAAGCTATAGTTATGATAATTCGTATTCAATCGATGCCTCTTCCATGACTCATCTTCTGAGGCGAAACAGCATTACTGATTTTACCGGAAATCACGATGAGCTTGAAAGTATTTTACTGCAGCGCAGTAATGAAATCAGGCTGGATTATCTGAATCTCCCAGCCTCTCTGCCATCCCGTGTAAAAGAGCTAGCAATTGAACTTACTAAAAATGCATCAACTGATTATGAAAAGCTTCTGGCCATTGAAGCATATCTTAGGACTTATACTTATACACTGACCCCTGGATCTATTCCTGAAGATGAAGACGCTGTCGATTACTTTCTGTTCACCACAAAAGAGGGCTACTGCACCTATTTTGCCACCGCCATGGCGGTATTATCGCGATGTGTCGGTATTCCGTCAAGATATGTACAGGGATACTGCCTGCGTCCTCAGGAAACTGATGATTTTATCTATTATGTAACAAATTCAGATGCGCATGCCTGGCCGGAATGCTATCTTCAGGGCATAGGCTGGATTCCCTTTGAGCCCACCCCGGGTTTTTCTGCAGCACGTTACCATCCATGGCATTATGAGACATCGAATGGAACAGGTTATACAGAAAATGTATATGAACCAGAGATATCAGAGATTCCGGAAATCAGTATGATCCCCGAGGTAACCAGCACCAGTGAAGCTCATTCATATAAGAATACACTCCTGCTGTCCATTATTGTGCCAGTCATGCTGTTCCTCCTTATAGCAGGTTATCTGCTGATCAAGGTTAAGCAGGCTAAAAATACATACAGCCATCTCTCCGATAACAGAAAGATGGCCTATAATATGGCAATACTATATGATTTAAGTAAAGCTATGAAGATACAGACTGATGAATCTCAAACCCTGCAGGAGCATTTTAAAGTGCTGCAAAATAAGTATCCGGAGCTTGAAACAGTGCTGTTCTTATTGGAAGAACAGTATATGTGCCTTCGTTACGGACCAGCGGCAATGGGTGACCAGGCCGCGGCAGCCTCCTTAGTCTTTGCGGATCAGGTTCGGATTTTCCTGCTGCAGCAATGCAGGATGAACAAATCCTTACTTTCCTACCTTGCACTGCAAGTCAGATTAACTTTGCAGTATAAAGTTCTTCCATGATAAATTATTGCTAAGGCTCCAACTTTCCTTCACCAAAGAGGTGTATTGATTCCACTGCTTTTCCGTCTGTTTCGAAAAGTATGATTTCATTTTCCCCTTTTTTAAGAAGCGGGCCCGGAATATACAGTCTTTTCTGTGGTCCTACTTCCCAGTATCTTCCCAGATTGAAACCATTCAAAAAGGCATACCCTTTTCCAAAGCCTTCAAAGTCAAGATAAGTGTCGCAGCACTCATTGACATTGAAAACAAAACGATAGAATGCCGGAGTGCCCTCCTTATACTCTCCGGAAAAGTCAATGCGATCCAGGTTGTCGAGCGGTAATGCATAATGCTCCCATGACATACGGTAGCGCAGGTCAAGCAATACACCGCCGGAGATTCCTTTTCTCTGATACTCCATGTTGGGGCCATAGTTGACGCGTCCCATGTTCTCCATCAGAATGCCAAGTTCGACCTCTTTACCTTCCGGGATATCCACTTTGATTTCTTCTGTCAGTTCTTTATCATAGCGTATTGAAGTAAGCTGCTGATCCAGAAAGATATGAGCCCTGTCATTGGCTCCTACCAGTCTGATCACATCCGTTGACTGCTCTTTTGGAATCACAGATCTGTAATAAACATACCCATACCCCTGATCAAGATCTTCCATGGTCAGTGTTCTGTTCGAAGAAACAGAAGTACTCAGCAGATCAAGCACAGAAAACAGGCTGACTTTATCAGCACAGGTCAGTATACCATAGTCTTTTCTTTTAATGTCTGTTGAGAATGTGACTTTTGGTATTTGTGCATGTTTGGAGATCACATCCCTGAATGCTTCATACTTTGGCGTTATCTGCCCATCTTCTGAAAGTGGTGCATCATAATCATAAGAAGTAACATCAGCACACAGGTTCTGATAATAATTTGCTCCGCTCATAAAACCAAAATTCGTTCCGCCGTGGAACATATAGATGTTCACACTTCCTTCTGTCAGTATGTCATCCAGATCTTTTGCGTTGATCTCATGATCGACCTTGTGATGCTCACAATCTCCCCAGGCATCGAACCAGCCTACCCAGAATTCCATACACATATTGGGTCTGCCTTTTGTATATCTTTTTAATACATCGAACTGTTCTTTTGCTTTCGAGCCAAAATTCGCAGTCGGAAGTGCATCCTCCAGTCCGCCGCATGCAAGGTAATCACGCCATGGTCCGTCTGAGGTTACCAGCGGTACACTAATACCGTACTTTTTCATCAATGTTTCCAGTGCCAGCATGTACTCGTGGTCATCTCCGTATGCACCGTATTCATTCTCGACCTGCATCATGATGACCGGTCCGCCTTCTGTTATCTGAAGCGGTTTCAGTACAGGAATCAGCACTTTATAATATTCTTCCACACATGATAGAAAAACATCGTTATAGGTTCTGAAGTGAATTCCTTTTTCATTCATCAGCCAGTATGGCAGTCCGCCAAACTCCCATTCGCCGCATATATACGGACAGGGACGGATGATCACGAGCAAATCAAGTGCTTCTGCTGTTCTTACGAATTTCTGAATGTCAAGTCTTCCGGTAAAATCATATCTGCCCTTCTGCGGCTCATGCAGATTCCACGGTATATAAGTCTCCACCGTATTACAGCCCATTGCTTTAAGCTTCTCCAGTCTGTCCTGCCAATACTCAGGCACTACACGAAAATAATGGATGGCTCCTGAAATAATCTTAATCGCCTTTCCATCAAGCATAAACTGATCTTTAATCTCGAATGTTCTCATCATACACTTCTCCTACATGCAACCGGTTGCATGCCCTTCCAAAAAAAATGAACCAATCTCAAGTTCCAGTGCTTATATTATAAATTATGTCTTATTTTATGTCAAGATTAACCCTGCTCATAGGGCTCTGCAGGATTCTCTGATGACAAGATGTCCTTTCACATTCCGCATGGAAGGTTCTTTTTTCTCTTCCACCTCTCCGATCACTTCCATAAGCTGTCTGGCAAAAGATAAATAATTATAGTCAACCGTCGTTAGCTGCGGATTAGTAAAGGTAGAGTAGCAGGTATTGTCGAACCCTATGACAGAAAAATCCCCGGGAACAGAAAGACCGCTTTCCTTCGCAGCCTGAATAAAGCCAAAACCGACCTCATCATTGATGGTGATGACTGCAGTAGGGCGAACTTTTTGTTC
>QKDK01000106.1 GCA_003252135.1 Clostridia bacterium | reverse complement strand
GTTCATCTCTGCATCTTCATTTCAATTGATTTTACTTCCTAACAGTATGGCTGCAACCGGTCTCGGCGGACTTGCAACAAATCTGAATAAAGTGTTCGGTTTCAATATGCAGCTTTCACTGATTGCCATGTGCCTACCCATACTTATATGGGCGATCTTAAAATATGATAAGGTACAGGTATTATATGCGGCATTTAACTTTGTTATGTTCACATTTTACATCGGAGTTGTCGGTAAAATTATTCCTGCCTTTGTCACAGATCCGGTAATTGCAGTTCTAACCGGAGGTACTCTCAATGGAATTGCTGCTGGTATTGTCATTAGACAGGGCTGTGCTAATGGTCCGGAGGCTATTGTTGCCCTTTATTTGAGAGAAAAAAAAGGAATCACCGTCGGCCGGTTCTTCCTTGTCTTTAATACGCTGGTCATTTTCTCTTCCATTGTCTATGGCAATATTACACTGATCATCTATTCCCTGTTATGCAATGCTATTGCAAGCTATGTCACAGATTATGTAATCCTGGGTGCTCAGAAATATTTTATTGTTCAGATCATGTCTGATCATTATCTTGAAATTACCGAATATGTTCAAAAAGATTTAAAACGCGGTGTGACTTTTATACAAGGTATGGACACTGCAAACGTCAAGAAGAAGATGCTGCTGCAATCTGTCATGAATAATCGCGAATTGGTACAGCTTAAGGATTATATACAGAACTTTCACGATGACAGCTTTGTTTATGTTATAACAAGTGCAGGTCTTTTCGGCCGAGGTTTTGAGACCCTGTAAAAGTTCTACAAGACCTCTGCTGTCTTTCTTTTACTGTCCTTCCAAAAGAAGACAAGGAGCATGGCTGCCAGTAAAGACATGCCGGCACCATAAAAAAATGGCGCCCTGGCTCCCGCTGCTGTCCATAAAACTCCTGCGATCATGCTTGCAGGGAACAGCGCAATGCCGATCAGCATGGAATGCAGACCAAGCATTGTACCTTTTACCGCAACAGGTGAGATTTCAGTAATAAAAGCTCTTTCAACACCTGTTATCATTGCCGTATAAGCACCGTATAGTACGAACATAAGAATGATGAATGGCTTATTGAAAGCAAAAGCGAAACCTATATAGACCAGCGAAAAAGTCAGATAACCAGCAGTCAGTACCTTTCTTCTGCCTACAATATCTGACTTTTTTCCTGCCCAGAAGGCAAGCAGGGAAGCAGTCAGGTTATATATAAAATATAATAAAATGACATTTGTATCATTGAAACCTACGGATTTCGCGCGAAGCAGTAAAAATGTATTTGATGAATTACCCAGGGTAAAAATAAATACAATCACAAGATACAGTTTTAATCTTGCATCAAGCTGTTTCCAGTTCTTCCAGAAGGGTTCTCTGCTCTTTAACTCCCTGGGCTCTTTCTTTTCCCTGACGAACAAAAACAAAAACAGTCCGATCAATGCCGGTATGACTGATAGCATAAACACTTTTTTATATGCCGTCTGACCATTTGAAAGAAGCAGATATGCAAACAGTATTCCAAGTGCAGAACCTGCCATGTCGAGCATCTTATGCAGCCCGAAGGCTCTTCCTTCTTTTCCTCTGACAGCATTTTCACTGACCAGAACATCTCTCGGTACTGTACGGATACCTTTCCCGATACGGTCGATGCATCTGGCAGCCAGTACACCGGCCCAGGATGCAGAAAGGATCAGTATGACTTTATAAAGGATTCCTGTCGTATAACCAAGAAATGCAATAGGTTTTTTTGATCTGTATCTGTCTGTAATGTATCCGCTGAATACCTTTAACAGACTGGCCAGACTTTCTGCTATACCTTCAATCATTCCAACAAAAGCAGGTGTGGCACCAAGAGTACCCGTCAGATATAATGGTATCAAAGGATAAGCCATCTCAGAGCTGACATCAGAGAAGAAACTGATCATCCCAAGAAAAATTATGTTCCACATCCAGTACCTCTTCCCGCCCTGATAAAGGGCCAGTTTACCTGTATTATTTGGAAAGCTTTTCTATTATCATCATTATTTCGTTCACTTTTTCCCCTGCTTCTTCCTGTCCCAGTGCATCGGCTACGCATCCTCCAAGATGAGCATTCAGAACTTCTCTGTTTATTTTTTTCAGGATTGCCTGTGTTGCCATCAGTTGATTGGATATATCAATACAGTACCGATCTTCCTCGACCATTTTCAGAAGTCCGTCGAGCTGACCTCTTGCTGTTTTCAGCAGCCTTGTTACATTTTTTTTATCTGCCCGCATTTATGCCTCCGCTCCCCGTTAAACAGATTGAATGCTGATTACTTCATAACCGGCATCGGCAACTGCTTTTGACAGTATCTCTTCTGATGTTTCTTCCGAACCTGAAACAACCGCCTTTTTCGCATCCAGATCAACAACTGCCTGAACACCTGGGATAGCCTGCAGTGCTTTTTCAACTCTTCCTTTGCAATGATCACACATCATACCTTCAATTATAATCTCTTTTTTCATAGCTTGATCGTCTCCTTTTATTGGTTCGTTATTTTGGGAACTGTTTTCCTGCATTGTTTCTTTGTCTGTTTCTTTGTCTGTTTCTTTTTCTGATTTTTTTGCTGTTTTCTGTATTGCTTCTTCTCCTGTTGCCTTTTTTTCTTCCTGCTGCGGTATTTTCATTTTCCCTGGCTTAAAAAAACGAAGTCTTAACGCATTGGAAACAACACTGACAGAGCTCATTCCCATGGCTGCTGCTCCGATCATAGGATTCAGTTTCAGCCCCGCAAGCACATAAAGTGCACCGGCAGCAAGCGGTATCAGCGTGATATTATAAAAGAATGCCCAGAACAGATTCTGTTTTATGTTTCGCATTGTTGCACGGCTGAGTTCGATTGCTGTCACGACATCAGTCAGATCACTTTTCATAAGAACAATGTCTGCTGCATCAATTGCAACATCGGTCCCGGCACCTATAGCTATTCCAACATCTGCTCTCATGAGTGCCGGAGCATCATTGATTCCATCACCGACCATGGCAACCTTTTTTCCGGTATTCTCTGCCTGCAGTTTTCTGATTTCCCGTTCCTTATCTTCCGGCAATACCTGTGCTATTACCTTGTCAATCGAAAGCTTTTTTCTTATTGCTTCCGCAGTCCGCAGATTATCACCGGTCAGCATGACAGTCTCAAGCCCCAGCTCTTTCATGGCAGCAATGGCTGCTTTACTGGTCGGCTTGATCTGGTCGGCTACTGCGATCATGCCGGCATATTTCCCTTCTTTTGCAAAATGAAGAACTGTTTTGCCTTCTGCTGAAAGCTCTTCTGCGGACCGGCCGGTATTCTGACAGGTCACTGCGTTCTCCTGCATCATTTTCAGATTACCGCCGATAATATGAGCCTGGTCAATCACAGCACGGATACCCTGACCCGGAATAAGCTGGAACTGGTCAGCCGATTTTATATCAATACCTTTTTCGTTGGCCTTTCTTACGACAGCCTCTGCAAGCGGATGCCCTGACAGCAATTCTATACTGGCAGCCAGGGTCAGGAGTTTTGCTTCTGTATATCCATCTGCAGGCAATATGTCAGTAACCACTGGCTTTCCTTCTGTTATTGTGCCTGTTTTATCAAGCACGACTGTACTGATCTTATGGAGTCCTTCTAAGCTGTCCGCTGATTTGATCAGTATCCCGTTCGCTGCGCCGCGTCCGGTGCCTACCATAATAGCAACCGGAGTCGCCAGCCCAAGTGCGCACGGACAAGCTATGACAAGAACAGCGATACTTACTGATAAAGCAAAGGAAAAAGCAG
>QKDK01000167.1 GCA_003252135.1 Clostridia bacterium | reverse complement strand
GGTAATGCCATATCATGGGAGAATCCAGTATTATTGGAAGGTATGCAGGAGTCTGGCGGGATCTGGGCACCGACGATACGTTATCATGAGGGGATCTTTTTTATAACAGCCGCCATTGAAAACTATGGCAATTTTATCGTGCACGCTAAGGACCCTACAAAGAACTGGTCGGAGCCGGTGTGGGTCGATATCGGAGGAATAGACCCTTCTCTTTTCTTTGAAGAGGAAAAGGCTTACTATTGTACGACTGATAAACTTGGAAGTCAAAATGACGGTATCTGTCTTGGGGAGATCGATCCTTTCACCGGAAAAATATACAGAGAATTTGTGACTGTCTGGAAGGGTACGGGAGGCGGCTGGCTTGAAAGCCCGCACCTGTACCATATTGGTGCATGGTATTATATTCTGACTGCAGAAGGCGGAACATTTACAACACATATGGTGACCATAGGCAGATCCGCACAGTTATATGGACCATACGAGGCGTATGATAAAAACCCCATACTGACAAACAGGGAAGATACGAGTCTTACAGTGCTTGGCACAGGGCACGGGGATATCATCCAGGATGAAGAAGGCTGCTGGTGGATGGTTCATCTTGGAACCAGACTTGCCCGCAGAACGATGTCCCACCTTGGCAGAGAGACATTTCTGACACCTTTTTGCTGGGAAAACGACTGGCCTGTCTTTCGTGACAAAAAAGCAAGGATCGAAGAATTGGGTGTTATAAAAGCACCGCAGATAAACACATACAAGTTTGAAGACAGATTTGACAGTGCCGGATGGGATCTGCCATGGCATTTTCTTAGAAATCCCGTGATGACGAATTACGAAAGGGGACACGGGAAACTTTGTCTGATTCCGTCACCGTGTAAGCTGGAAGAAAATAACAATACAACAATGACGTTAGTCTGTGTAACACAGCCGGATTTTACCTGCAGCATGGAAGCTGCACTGGTCTTTTTGCCAGAGGAGGAGCAGGATGAAGCAGGGGTGCTTATATATCACACCCACAGGTTCTTCTATGCATTCGGGATACGGAAAAAGGACGGAAGATGTTCGGTTTTTGTTGAAAAGCATGTCGATGATATGAAGGAGACCGTCTTTGATACACCGCTGATAAAAAATGAAATCTTGATGAGGGTTGCCGCAGACCGCGATAAATATACATTTTTTCTGGAAACAAAAGAAGGTTTAGTCGCAGTTGCAGAGGCATCAACAAGATTTCTGGCCAATGAGGTCGTTGGCAGAAGTTTTACCGGTACAATGCTCGGGCTGTATGCAGACAGCAGGGAAAAAACTGGTGCGGTGGCTTGTTTTCGGTATTTTACAGTTTGGACAGAATAGAATATTGAAGAGAGAATGGAGATATCATCAGTGAAAAAGAAAAAGCTCATAACCTCAGAAGTTAAAATTGTATGGGAGGAATCCATCCGGATACCGGATAAAGGTCCTGTTGAAAAGGCAGCCGCATGTCTGAAGCGGGATCTAAACATGGTGCTTCTTGATACATTTGACAGAGATAACAAAGACAAGGTCGAAAGAATTGATGCCATACTATTAGCAATGGCAGATACAAAGAACAAGGACGATAAGAGCATACAGCCTTTGCTGCCGGAAGGCTACGATATCCAGACAGAAGGTGAGAATCTGGTCATATATGCAAGTGACATGCTGGGCTTTGTCTACGGTATTTATGCCATCAGTAAAAAGATCCTTGGAGTACTGGATTTCTGGTTCTGGAATGACCAGTGTTTTGAAAAAAAATCGGGTATTGAAATCGACAGCGATTTTTCATTAAGATCAGTGCCAATGAAAGTAAAATACCGGGGATGGTTTGTAAACGATGAGGTATTGATTGCTGACTGGAATATAGATCAGAATAGAACAAGGCCATGGGAAATGGTGTTCGAAGCGCTGCTTCGCTGCGGCGGGAACATGGTGATTCCCGGTACTGACAGGAATGCGCACCAGTACAGAGCTGTAGCTTCTGCCATGGGTCTGATGATTACGCACCACCATGCTGAACCACTGGGCGCGACCATGTTCGCACGTGCGTACACTCACTTGAATGCATCCTATAAGGAGTATCCCGAGCTTTTTCATAAGCTGTGGAAGGATGGGATAGACAGGCAGAAGGATATGCAGGTCATATGGAATCTTGGCTTCAGAGGACAGGGAGACTGCCCTTTCTGGGCAAATGACCCTGCCTATGACACGGATGAATTAAGAGGTGCTCTCATGGGAGAGCTGATCAGAAAACAATATGACATGGTGAAGCAAGAGATTCCTGATGCAATATGCTGCAGCAATCTGTATGGAGAGACGATGGAACTGTATCAGAAAGGTTTTCTTAATCTGCCGGATGATGTGATCAGGATATGGGCGGACAACGGCTATGGCAGAATGGTATCGAGAAGACAGGGCAATCATAATCCGAGAGTTTTGTCCCTGCCTGATGGTAAAGGGGCGCACGGTATCTATTATCATGCATCCTTTTATGATCTGCAGGCAGCAAATCATATTACAATGCTGACGAATTCCTTTGAATTTATACAGCGTGAACTTCTGAATGTTTTTGAAGCAAATGCAGATGATTTCTGGCTGATCAATTGTTCCAATGTTAAGCCTCATGTATTTTCTCTGGCTCTGATTGCAGCCATGTGGAGGGAAAAAGACATTGATCTGGATCAATTCAGGCTTTCTTATGTCTGCGCGTATTACGGAAAAAAATATGCCGATAAAATTGCAAAATGTTTTGTCAGATATGCAGAGTGTGCTCTTCCCTACGGGGAGTTAGAAGATGAGCATGCAGCGGAGCAGTTCACCAATCATGGTACACGTATCTTTGCGACCCAGTGGATGAAGGATAGAGGGGCGGCAGCAAGAGAAATGCTGTGGGCTGTAAATAAAGAATCACTTTCTGAACAGATTGCCTGGTATAAAGAAAAATGCGAAAAGGCAGAAAGTGCATATCGTTCATTTGTATCACAATGTGATCTTATCAGCAATGAAATGGAAGGTAATGAAGAAGCAAGGGCTGGCAGGCGGCTGTTCGATGATTCCATCAGACTTCATGGGCAGATTCATGCGTTATGCTGTCTTGGAGCTGTGGAATTTGGCACGGGATATAGCTGTTTTGAGCAAGGAAATCATAAACGTGCATTTTATCATGTGGGGCTGGCAGCGAAAGCTTATGAGAAAGCTGATTGGCAAATGCGGCAGTGTGAACATGGCAAATGGTCCGGTTATTATAAAAACGAATGCCTCACAGATATAAAACAGACAGTCTGGGTACTGGAAGGATTGATGGCATGGATCAGAACAATAGATGACGGTCCTCACTTTTACCGCTGGCAGAGAGAATTCTTCTATTCAGAGGATGATAAGAGGGTGCAGCTGATTCTGAATATGGAGAATCATATGACAGACAAAGAGATATTTGCTTTAATGAAAAAGCGGTGGGAAGAATAGAACGGCAATAGATCCATATAGGTAAAATGCAGAGATCAATAATGAATATAGCAAAAGACACAGCAGAGACCAGTTCTGCGGTGTCTTTTTTGCGGTGCGCCTGCACATTCAGTGCAGCATTAACAAAAAAATCACTCGAATTCAAAAGGATACAAACCGATAGAAATGTTTATTATATAATAGAAAAATGTGACTAAGTTATAGATATAAGCTTCACGATATGGTATAATTATTATAAATACACATATAAGAATATATTGGTAAAATAGATTTGCTATTTGTGAAATTAGATTGGTGTATATTTACAAATTGCAAATCGATACC
>QKDK01000248.1 GCA_003252135.1 Clostridia bacterium | reverse complement strand
CTGTGCAATGGCACTTTCTGCAGCAGCAAAGGGAAAAGCAGCTGAAATAATCGCCGATATCCTGCGGGTTGCTTCCACTGCATTGATCATTGTAGCCGGAGTTAAATTTATCGGCATGAGAGTTGAGTCCTTTGGTTATATCTTTGGTTCGAACCTGGAGCTTGGCAATGATGCAGCTTTCGCTGCAGGCGGACAGGCAATCACAGCTATTGTAGTATTTGTTGTGACATGGGTTCTTTCCATAGTGGCATCTTTCTTAAAGATCGGAAAAAAAGCATAGTTAAATCGTATTGAAAAAAGAATTGGCTGAATGAACTCTTCTGAGTCCGTTCAGCCCAATTATTAAGGACATGGTGCATTATGTTAAAGATATCAAAATTCACTTGCGAAAATTTAATAAGTGGCTGTGTCACAGATGAAAGAGCACCAAGATTTTCATTTGCCTTTGAAAGTGACAGGGAAAACAGCAGTATTTCACAGGCGGTTCTGCAGGTAAACGGCTGGCAGAAGATTACAGATTTGCAGATCGCAGTGCCTTATGAAGGCAGTCCGCTCAAGGCATTTACAAAATACAGAGCTGTCCTGAAGGGTAAGGATAACAGCGGGGAAACAGCAGAAGCAGAGATCGAGTTTGAAACCGGACGATTCGATACCCCCTGGAAGGCAGAATGGATCAGCGACAGTACCTACCAGTTTACAGAAAAAAAAGTTTCTCCTGTTCCGATGATGTTCAGGAAAACATTTACAATTAAAAAGAAAATAAAATCTGCAAAAATATATGCGACGGCTATGGGAATCTATGAACTGATGCTGAACCAAAAAAAGGTGGGCAATGAGTTCTTTGCTCCCGGTTTCACATCCTATCAATCATATCTTCAATATCAGACCTACGATGTGACAAAAATGCTTCAAGACCAGAATGAGCTGACGGCTGTTGTCGGAGGCGGCTGGGCCGTCGGATCCTTTGTCTTCACAAGGAAGAACAGAGTCAGTGCAGACTTGCAGGCGCTGCTTTTGGAGCTGCGGCTTTTGTATGAAGACGGATCAGAAGAAATCATTGGCAGTGACAGTTCCTTTGATGTTACAGAAGAAGGCCCCTATCGACTGGCAGACTTCTATGACGGCGAAAGCTTTGATGCGACCATTGACACTGCTGCTGTGACATGGAAAAAGGCTTCCGCAGAGAAGCTAAAGATTTCACCAAAACTGCTCGCAGGATACGGCATGCCGGTACAGGCGCAGGAGACCATGAATCCTGTCAGCTGCAGGACAAACGGTAATGAGCTGATCTATGACTTCGGGCAGAACTTTGCGGGGGTTGTATGTATCAGTGTCCAGGGAAGAAGAGGTCAGGAGATCATTATAAAACATGCAGAGATTCTGCATCCTGACGGGTCACTTAACACGAAATTTTTGCGCACGGCAAAGGCAGAGGTTCATTATGTCTGCAGGGAAGGATATCAGACCTATATGCCAAGGCTCACTTATATGGGCTTTCGGTATATCAGTGTTAAGGGAGCTGCAGAAAAGGATATCACCATATCCGCAAGAGCCTTGTATTCAGGACTTACGGCAACAGGTTCTTTTACATGCTCTGACCAGAAACTGAATCAATTGAACAGCAATATTTTATGGAGCGCAAAGTCAAATTTTGTGGACATCCCTACAGACTGCCCGCAGCGGGATGAGCGGATGGGATGGACAGGCGATATTGCAGTGTTTGCGCCGACAGCCTGCTATAATTTTGATATGAGCAGATTTTTAGATAAATGGCTGATGGATGTCATGGCAGAGCAGAAATCGACAGGCGGGATTCCCAACACCGTACCTGCACAAGGGTATGGCTTTCCGGCGACAATGCCGGTGCTTGCAGTGGATTTCTGGGGAGATGCCAGCGTTCTTGTGCCATACGCGGAATATATGGCCAGAGGGGATATCAGCATCCTGAAGAAGTACTATAAAATGATGAAAAAATATGTGAACGCCTGCAGATTCTGGGCAGGGCTGTTTGGTTTCGGACATAAACGATATATCTGGCATACACCGCACAGCCTGCATTTTGGTGACTGGGTCGCACCGGATGTTCCCAAAATGCAGCAATGGCAGAAAAGAAGCAAGTGGACTGCGACAGCAAGTCTTAAAAATACGAGCAGTCAGCTGGCAAAGATTGCAGAGATCCTCGGAGAATATGAAGATGCGGGCAGATACAGGGAAGTAAGTGAAAAGGTGTCGGCTGCTTACCAGAAGGAATTTACAGACGGCCACGGAAAATTAAAAAGTGAGTTTCAGACGGGCTATGTATTACCGATCTATTATAATATGTTTGACGAAAAGCAAAGATTGGATGCAGTAAAAAATCTTGCCCGTCTCGTTAAGGATGCAGATTACTGTATAGGGACCGGATTTCCCGGAACACCGTATATTCTGTTTGCCCTGGCAGATAATGGGCAGGAGGAAACTGCGTACAGGATGCTGCAGAATACAAAGGCGCCGTCCTGGCTGTATGAAGTCGAGATGGGAGCAACGACCATCTGGGAGAGGTGGGACGGTCTGGACACGGACGGAAACTGCCCGATCAGTAACGACGGAACTGACAATATGATTTCCTATAACCATTATGCAAGCGGTGCAGTCGGTGCATTCCTGTATACAAGAATCGCAGGTATTTACCCCATTGAACCGGGCTATAAGAGATTTGCCATAGCACCTGTTTTGGGCGGCGGCCTGACATATGCAGCAGGAAGCGTTGAAACACCTTTTGGGAAAGTCATATCAGACTGGAAGATAAAGGACGGCAGGTTCGAGATCACAGTAAAGGTTCCGTTCGGAACCGTATGTGAGCTGAAGCTGCCGGACGGCAGAAAGGAAGAGCTGTTTTCCGGTTCTTATACTTTCTATGCAAAGATCACGAGTTAATCAAGAGGAATGGAGAGAAACATTATGAAAAAGGGACCTTCCGGAAACCCTGTATTCCAGACAAAAATCACGTCCGCCAATGTGCAGATCAAAGAAATGCTGCTGGGATACTTTATCGGGCCTTTTCTTGCATTCATATCAAATGCAATTTTTGGCACCTATCTGAACCGGTATTATACAGACGTTATTGGGCTTACAAACTGGGCACATACCTTTGCTGTCCTGATGCCGATGGTCTCCGTGATATTTGTAATACTTGGAAATCTGTTCATCGGCAGATTAATCGACAATAACAGATCAGCACATGGAAAAGCAAGGCCATTTTTACTGAAAGCAGCACCACTTGTCGTAATAGCAATTATCATGCTGTTTCTGGCACCTAACAACGGGTCAGCGCTTACACTGGTATGGATCGCAGTTTCATACAATCTGTATTATGCGGTAGCGTATCCTCTGTTCTATACAAGCCATAGCTCTATGGTGGGGCTATCCACCCGTAACTCAAAAGCCAGAGGAATGCTAGCCACTTTTTCCAATGCTTCCGGGGTTGCAGCCATTGGTATCGGCGCAAGCATTATCTTTCCTTTATTTCAGGGAATGCTGTTTGTTACAAAGGACGGCGGGGTGGATGCGGCGGCCAGCTACAGTGCGTGGCGGACCTTTATTCTTGGCCTGGTAGTCGTGACCTTTATCGGAATAACGATTGAATACTTTTTTACCAGAGAGCGCATCACAGAAGAAAATCAGAAATTGAATATAACACAGGAAAAGCTGTCAATGAAAAAACAGCTGAAGGCTGTGGTAAGCAACCGTTACTGGTGGCTGATCATCGTATACTTTCTGTTGTTCCAGTTCAGTGGCATTATTAAAAACGGTTCCATGAGCTACTATGCAAGATGGATGTTCGGAGCAGCGGATGAAACAACAGCGGGCGGATATATGTCCATGCTCGGGCTGATCGGCGGAATTCCGACTGCCATCGGTATGTTCCTTGCCTGGCCGATTGCGCATAAACTTGGAAAACAGAAAGCAGTTGTTATCGGTATGCTGATTTCTGTTGCGGGCGGTATGGTAAGCTTTCTTGATGTACACAGTTTTACCTTTGTATGCGCAGGTGTTGTTTTAAAAGGAATTGGTTCCATACCTGCCATGTATGTAACACTTGCTCTGCTTTCTGATGTACTGGATCATCTGGAAGCGAAGAACGGATTTCGCTCTGATGGTGTGACAATGTCCATTTATGGCGCCATCATGGTGGGAACGAACGGACTTGGCAGCGGAATTATCAATGCCCTCCTTAGTCTTGGCGGCTATGATGCCTCTCTTGCAGTGCAGAGTGATACGACACAGACAGCACTCATCATCTGCTACCTGGTCATCGAGCTGGTATGTTATGGCATCATTGCTTTTATGCTGCTGTTCTTAAAGGTTGAAAAGCACATCGAAGAAGACCATAAAGCCATTCTCAAAGAACAAAAAAGAAAAGTACTGGCAGCAGGCGGTGAATGGATCGAGCCGGCGAAGCGTCTGATCATGGAGCAGGAAGAAGCAGATAAACAGGCAGAGCTTTCAAGAATAAAAGAACTGAAAGCAAAATGCCAGAAAAAAGGACTCGACTTTGAAACAGAGAATCAAAAACATCTGAACAAGACGGCGAAAAAAAGAAAAAGCTGAGGAAGCCTATGGTGATTTTACATTCTTTTATGACCCTGATTTTATTAATACTGGCAGCAATAACAGGTACCCTTGGTCCGAAACTGAAACGTTTTGGATCAGGGGTACCTTATGCTGGCGGCATATGTCTGTCTCTTGGCATCGTTATTGCCTATCTGCAGGGAGCAAGAACAAAGGAAGTTCTGATCGCAGTATTATTGGTCGCAATGACAGGCAGACTTGGCGCAAAGCTTTGGAAGAAGGAGGAAGCAGATGAACTTTAATTCTCTGGAATTCCTTTTATTTTTACCCATTGTGGTGAGTCTGTACTGGATTCTGCCTTCACGCTTCAGGTGGTGCCTTTTACTTTTTGCCAGTTACTATTTTTATATGAGATGGAATGCAAAACTGATCGTGCTGATTCTGGGGGTAACTGGCATCACCTATCTTGCTGGGCTTCTGGTCGAAAAGACAGACAATAAAGGAATCAAAAGAATGATCACAGCGGCTGCTGTTGTTTTATGCCTTGCCGTGCTTTTTTATTTTAAATACTTTAATTTTCTTGCTGACAGCATTAATGCAGTAACAAAAGCTTTTAACAGTGGTAAAAGCATAATAGTGCCGGCCATTGTACTGCCGGTCGGAATATCCTTCTACACCTTTCAGGCGCTTTCCTATGTGATCGATGTGTATCGCAGGCAGACTGCAGCAGAAAGGCATTTTGGCTACTATGCACTGTTTGTATCCTTTTTCCCCCAGCTTGTAGCCGGACCTATCGAGCGCGTGGAAAATCTCCTTCCACAGCTGAAAAGCAGACATGAGCTAAGTAAAAACGACATAAAAGCTGGCCTGCTGCTCCTGCTCAGCGGCTTTTTCCGTAAAGTTGCAGTGGCAGATGTGGCAGGTGTTTTTGTAACAAAGGTCTTTTCTGACAGCGAGGTGTCGCAAAAAGGTGCAGCCGTCCTGCTGGCAGCTCTTTTATTCTCTGTGCAGATTTATTGTGATTTTGCAGGGTATTCAGAGATTGCATCGGGAAGTGCAAGACTGATGGGAATCCGCCTGATGAGGAACTTTAATCAGCCTTATGCGGCGACTGGAATCAGGGACTTCTGGAAAAGATGGCACATCAGCCTGACTGGCTGGTTCAAGGATTATATCTATATACCGATGGGAGGAAGCCGTCACGGGAGAATGAGGCAGCTTTTTGCAATACTAACTGTGTTTTTAGTCAGCGGACTTTGGCATGGTGCTTCCTGGACCTTTGTCATCTGGGGCTTATTCCATGCGGTATGCTATATTGTTGAAAAACCGCTTGATTCCCTGATACAGACAGGACTGCACGGCAGGAGCAGAGACTTTGAACGTGCGGCTTTAAGAGTCAGAAATATTTTTACCATAGGCCTGGTGAGTTTTTCATGGATTTTTTTTCGTGCAGGTTCCATGCAGCAGGCAGTCAGCATGATTTTTGGAATTACAAAAGGCTGGTCACTTCAGGAGACTCTAACCTGTCTTGGTATGGGAGCAGCGGATGTGCTGCATATCGGGTTATGTCTGCTGATGCTGCCTGCCTTAAATAAACTGACGGCATCAGCATTTACAGGGGAAGCTCTGAAACCGTTTGGAAATGCCTATGTGCTTTTTTTGTTCCAGCTTTTGATGGTGACGGCACTTTCCTGGCTGCTGCGGCTCGAAAGCAACACCATAAATTCTTTTATCTATTTTCAGTTCTGACAGGTGACAGAGAACTGAAAAGTCATGTGAATTCACCTGCCGTATAAGAAAAGGAGATCTTGTTGAGAAAGATTATGCTGAGAAAGATTATGCTGCGCTATTTAACCTGGGCATTGATAATGTTGGCAGCTCCGCTGCTGTTTCTTATGCTGCTCATTTTTCTGCCGGTACAGTATGAGAATACCTTTCTTGGAGAATTAAAATATAAAACGGATCTGCTGGAAGAGACTGCCGGCAAAAGGATCATTGTTATCGGAGGAAGCGGAGTTGCCTTCGGACAGGACAGCAGGCTGATGGAAGAACAGCTTCCTGATTATTCTGTTGTTAATTTTGGAATGTATGCAGCACTTGGAAGCACTGTAATGCTGGAGCTGGCAAAGGATGCTCTTCGTGAAGGGGATATCGTGATTTTTTCGCCGGAACAGAATGAACAGACCCTGTCCATGTACTTTGGCAGCGAAGCTATGTGGCAGGCTGCCGACGGACGGTTTTCCCTTCTGCATAAATTATCATATTCAGAGCTGTCACAGATGGTGGGTACGCTGCCGTATTTTACAGCAGAGAAGTTCAGATTTTTTTCACAGAAGCTGACAATAGAGCCAAAGGGGCTTTATAGAAAAGCAGCGTTTAACGTATATGGTGATATTCAAAGCGCTGGCAGAGAACAAAACATTATGACACAGGGCTTTGACAGTAATATGCCGGTGTCTTATGATTCGAATCAGATATCCGAAGAATTCGTAAGTTTTCTGAATGACTTTTCAGCATACTGCGAGCAGCACAAAGCTTTTTTCTATTACCGTTTCTGTCCTGTAAATCAGGCTGCTGTGACAGACGACGGCAGCATCACAGCATATGCAGAAACTCTTGGAAAAATGTTTGATTTCAAGATCATGGGAGATCCGCAGTCCAGCATAATGGAAGCGGGCTGGTTCTATGATACTAACTTTCACCTGAATGCTTCCGGCATGCTCATTAATACGGCAGCTTTGGTCGACGATATCAAAAATGAGCTTGGTGACACTGCACCGACAGCAATTGCTTTACCTGAAATGCCGGCTATGCTTCAAACAGACACTGTGCTTATAACAGAAGGTAAAAGCAGGGACGAAGACTGCTTTATATATGAGTCAGCAAAAGATAACAAGTCTTTTATTATTACCGGTTTGTCGTCTGCCGGCACGCAAGAGGAAGAGCTTCAGGTTCCTGTACTGCACAATGAGCTCCCTGTTACCGGGTTCACGAAAGACACCTTTTCAAATCAGCAAACGATAGAGGATATCTATATTCAGAGCAACATCACAACGATACCTGACGAGGCATTCCTTGGGTGCACGGCACTGGCAGGGCTGCACTTAGAACAGGAATCACCCGAAAGCTGCACGGTAGCTGAAGGTCTGTTAACAGGCACGGAATGCAAGATCTATGTTCCAAACGAACAGCTTGGTAATTACATGACAAATTACTTCTGGAGCATCTTCTCTGACAGAATACTGGCAGAACAGACAGCAGAACAATGCGAAGAGACAGGTGAGAATAAAAATACGAACGAGACAGAAAATTCAGATCTGGTTCAAGAAGACATAATCGTCTACCATGGGAATGGAGGAACTGCCAGGGAGAGTAAAGAAGAAAGCATTGCGCTGCCGATGGGGACAGGACATATCAGAACCAATACAGCACTAGGAAGCAGGCTGTTCGAACGAGAAGGGTATACAGCTGTCTGCTGGAACACAGCGGCTGACGGGTCAGGGCAGCAGGTCGGATTCGGCAGCAGGATCGAAAAGATGAACAATCTGGAGCTATATATGCAGTGGGAAAAGGAAGCAGAAGTCGGTGAGCTTTCCTATACACTAACAGACAGCAAGATAACCATTACTAAATATAAAGGGAATGAAAAAATATGTGCGATACCGGAAGAAATAGACGGTTATTCTGTGACACAGATCGGAGCAGGTGCCTTTGCACAGAGCAGCGTAACTACGGTGATACTGCCGCCTACGATTTTCAGAATTGAGCAAAATGCCTTTGAAGACAGCTGCCTGGAGGAGATCTATCTTTATGATTCTCTTTACTATGTGTATGATGAAAGCTTTGAAGGCTGTGACAGGCTGACGACGCTGCATATTAATGCAGCGACTTGTCCAGTCTACAGCGGTTCATATTTTGATGCTTTTGCTGATAAGGTGGACTGGCTTTCTTCGATCAGCGAGCAGAAAAAGATCGTGCTTTTTTCAGGCTCCTCCGGCAGATATGGCTATGACAGCATTTCCATTATGGAAGCATTTTTGGAGTATCAGGTGGCTAATATGGGAGTGTATGCCTATACCAATGCTCTGCCGCAGCTCATGCTCATCAAAGCATATATGCAGGAAGGAGATATCCTGATTTCGGCGCCGGAATTTGACACGATACATAATCAGTTCTGCGAATCAAATGCGCTGGACTCCAAATTTTTTGCCATGATGGAATCAAATTATGACATGGCGGCGATCCTTGACCTTTCGATGTATGACCATGTTTTTGACAGTCTGTCTGCCTATCTGACCAGCAGAAGTGCCATGCCGCAGAAATCCTATGATATCTGTGCGGCAGAATATGATGATGACGGAAACCACTATGACACACCTACCTATAATGTATATGGAGATTTTATTCTGAACCGGCCCAATGGAACACAGGATGTGCTTTTAAAGACCTATCAGGCAGAATATACCTGCGATTCCTTCCCCCAAAAGACCATAGACAGTATTAATGCGGTGTATGGCAGATTTCTTGATGAGAAAATAACTGTCTACTTTACCTATGCTCCAAGGAACCGCTCCTCTCTGACTGCATCGAGTACCCTGGCGGAAAGAAGAAAACTACAGGCTTATCTGGAAGAAAATCTGATTGTTCCGGTCATCTCTGATATTGAAGACTCGCTGTTCTCAGGCATTTACTGCTATCTGATCGACAATCACCTGAGTACAGAAGGAGTTGAAATGCGGACAGAACAGTTCATAAAAGACCTGCAGGCAGCGGCCGGTTTTTGATAATCATCTGATTAATATTTTTGAATTTATTTTCAGAAAAATATAGTATAATATGATTTGAGTGACAAAAACCTTATACCTGCTGCAGTAATTCCAATTTATGCAAAGACAAGGTAACGGTCACATCAAAGAAGTAAAAGCAACGAAGAACAGGAATGGAGGTAAATATGACAAAAGAAGCAATTAGAGATCTGATTGCACAGATGACACTGGAGGAGAAGGCCTCCTTTTGCTCCGGCGGTGACTTCTGGCATACGAAGAGCTGTGAAAGGCTTGGAATACCTGCGATCATGGTGTCAGACGGACCGCATGGACTTAGAAAACAAGCAGACCTTGGTGACCACCTTGGTGTCAATGAAAGTATAAAAGCAGTGTGCTTTCCGGCAGGCTGCGCCACTGCAGCATCATTTAACCGCGAATTGATGGAAGAGATGGGGCAGACTCTTGGAAATGAATGCCAGGCAGAAGGCGTCAGTGTCATCTTAGGGCCGGCGGTCAATATCAAGCGATCTCCGCTCTGCGGCAGAAATTTCGAATACTACTCGGAGGACCCATATCTGGCAACGGAGATGGCAGGTGCTCTGATCAAGGGTATCCAGAGTAAGAATGTCGGGACCAGCATCAAGCATTTCCTTGCCAATAATCAGGAGACAAGAAGAATGTCCGCTTCTTCTGAAATTGATGAAAGAACGCTGCGGGAGATCTATCTGGCTGCCTTTGAAGGAGCAGTATGCAGGCAAAAGCCATGGACGCTTATGTGTTCCTATAATAAGATCAACGGGATATATGCTGCCGAGAACGAGGAGTTTCTGACAAAGGTTCTGCGGGACGAATGGAACTTTGACGGCTTTGTTGTCAGTGACTGGGGTGCTGTGAACCGCAGGGTGGCAGACCTTGCAGCAGGACTGGATCTTGAGATGCCTTGCTCCAACGGATGGAATGATAAGCTGATCGTGGAAGCTGTACAAAAGAATGAATTAGACGAAGCACTGCTTGACCAGGCAGTTGAAAGGATACTGAATATTGTATATCGCTTTGCTGAGCACAGGGATTATAACGCAGTGTTTGACCGGGATTTGGATCATGAAAAGGCGCGCAGGGTCGCAGAAGAAACCATAGTTCTTTTAAAGAATGAAGAAGGAATTCTGCCCTTATCCAGGGATGAGGAAGTTGTCTTCATAGGAAAATATGCGAAGGAACCAAGATTTCAGGGCGGCGGAAGCTCTCATATCAACAGCCATAAGGTTTCCTCCGCATTAGAGGCGGTGAAAGACTGGAAGGTAGGCTATGTACAGGGCTTTCATGACGAACTTGATGTCGTAGAGGAGGATCTGATCAAAGAAGCTGTTAAGGCAGCAAAAAAGGCAAAGAAAGCAATTATATTTGCCGGGCTTCCGGATGCCTTTGAGTCGGAAGGCTTTGACCGGAAGCATATGAGACTGCCGGAATGCCAGAATGAACTGATCAGACAGGTGGCAATGGCACAGCCGGACACAGTCGTTGTATTGCACAACGGTTCACCGGTAGAAATGCCATGGGCTGATCAGGTAAAGGGCATAGTGGAAGCATACCTGTCCGGGCAGGCAGTCGGAGAAGCCGTTACAGATATCCTGTATGGCAGGGTCAATCCAAGCGCCAAGCTCCCGGAAAGCTTTCCATATCAGTTAGAGGATAATCCTTCTTACCTTTATTATCCGGGTGTTAAAGATATATCCGAATACCGCGAAGGAATCTTTGTCGGATATCGATATTATGAGAAAAAGAAAATGAAGGTGCGCTATCCTTTTGGTCATGGACTCAGCTATACGACTTTTGCCTACTCGAATCTGAAGACAGACAAGAGTAAAATGTCAGATCAAGACAGGCTTTTAGTGAGCATTGATATTACAAACACAGGAAAAGCAGCAGGAAAGGAAGTTGTTCAGCTGTATGTTGCTGATAAGATCAGTACAGAACTTCGGCCGGTCAAAGAATTACGTGATTTTGCAAAGGTAGAGCTGCAGCCGGGCGAAACTAAGTCAGTGACCTTTACTCTTGGAAAACGTGCCTTTGCCTACTGGAACACAAAGCTTCATGACTGGCATGTGGAAAGCGGTGAATTCGAGCTTTTGCTTGGCAGTTCGCTTGAAGATATAAGAGGAAAGATACAAGTCGAGGTTGCCTCAACGGTGCAGCTTCCGTCACAGTATACGCTTGATTCAACAATCGGTGACCTTCTGGAAGATGAGAAGGCAATGAAGTATGTGGATGGATTGTTAAAGAACAGCCCGATTTTCCAGGAACCGGAGGAGGAAGAGGGCGCAGCATCAAAGAGCGCCATCAGTCTGGAGATGAAAAAAGCAATGTTCCAGGATATGCCAATCCGCGGTGCATTGAGCTTTGGGGATGGTACAGTAAGCGTCAAAGAGCTGCTCGATATTGTAGATAAGATCAATAAAGGTGAGTAGCAGATCTGTTCTCCTAAAATACAAAGACAAAAAAGGGGCTGTGAAAAATGATTTCTCATTTTTCACAGCTCCCTTTTTGTCTGATAAGCTTATTTTTTTCTGAATCTGATGTTGCCATAAAAGCTGAAGATCAAAAAGGCAACAAGAAATATAAAGGTTACGGTATCTGATTCGTAATTCTTCAGATAACAGATCAGTCCATAGATCAAAAAGGATGCACCAAAACAGATATCAACGATTCCGATGTACTTGGTATAACGGGGAATATCCATAGGCTGCCTGCCAAAACCCTGATTCAGCCAGGGCCATTTTTTGACCACGGACAGCACACCGACAACGATTAAAAGACTGCCAAGTATAACATATAACAGCATAAACCATTCGCCTCCTTATAAAACACTGTTTATTTTGTGACTTACTTCTGGGGCGGAATACGGAACTTTCGCTCCCCATACATAAAAAATAACACACCGACAAAAAGAAAGATAAAAATTATATTGAATTTCAATGATATCCAGAAGCTTACAATACCAAAAACGCAAAAAACAAGTCCGAGTCCCAGATCCACAAGGCCCATATATCTAGTATACGCTCTTTCATCTGTGACTGTACGCTTTGCAAAGCCCTGATTGCTCCACAGCCATTGTTTAAAGATCGCCAAAAGCCCGCCAAGTATCAATAATGCTCCAAATACGATTGCTGCTATCATGTGTGACCTCCGAAGGTAAAGTTTTAAATCATATATCCAAAATAGATATTTATCTTTCTTTAGTATACGCCAGAAAGGATGAATAAGCAAATAAATTGTGTTTTTTGATTGCAGGGACAAAGAAGAGAACTGCAAAATCGTAAAACTGCCTGCTAAAAAAATATTGAAAAAAGCAGCCAGTAAAGAAAAAAATTTACAAAAATATGTTTGTAAAAAATTACATAAAAGGTATATAATTAGAAAAGAAATATTTGCCAAATGAAAGAATTTTCTTATTATGAATTGATCCGCAAGGATTGGAGGGCACAATGACAGCACATATGGTCAGATATAATAATCAGGTAATTGAACAGACACTGCAGACACATTTACAAAATGTTGCAGAGTACGCAGGCGAAGCACTGCAGGGGTCTGATCTGTTTAATGTCGGATATCTGGCCGGACTTTTGCATGACATCGGAAAAGCAACGAAGCGTTTCGAGACATATTTAAGAGATTCCTTTGCCGGGAAAGAAACCATCAGGGGATCAGTGAACCACACATTTGCAGGAGTTATTTTTGTATTAGAACGCTATCACAGGAACCCGGGCGGAGCAGAGCAGCTTTTGGCAGAGGTCATAGCATATGCGATTGGTGCACACCACGGTGAGTTTGATGTCGTTACACCGGAAGGGAAGAATGAATTTGTCAGAAGACTTGAGAAAGACAGAGATGACCTGTGCTACGTTGAAGCTATGAATCAGGTGTTTGGAAGTACGAGTGGCACAGGGTTTAGTGTTGAAGATATTGACAGTTTATTTCAAAGAGCTGTAAAAGAGATAGCCTGGAAGTATCAGCAGATAATTAAGACTTTACAGGCAGAAACATATAAAAAAGAGACCAAAGACTTTGCCATGGGCATGCTGACCCGCCTTGTGCTTTCAGCCGTAATAGAAGGAGACCGGAGAGATACGGCTGAATTCATGTCGCAAAAAAAGAATGCGGTTTTCTTTGGAACGAGAGAATTATGGGGTGAAGCTCTGCGCTTTTTTGAAGATAAACTTCATGGATTTACACAGGACAAACCAATCTGCTGTATACGCCAGCGTATCTCAGATCAGTGCAGATTTGCTGCCGACATGGAAGAAGGCATATACCGTCTTACCGTGCCGACAGGCGGAGGGAAAACATTATCCTCGATGCGATATGCACTGGCCCATGCATTAAAGTATAACAAGAAGAGAATCATATTTGCAATTCCCCTGCTTAGTGTGCTTGAACAGACGAGAGAAGTGATCCAAAGATACCTTTATCATGGAGACCTGCTGCTGACAGAACATCACTCCAATCTGATAAGAGCGGTAAATGAAAGCGAGGATTTAGCAGCATCAGGCGGGTACACGGCTTCACTGGCCTCGCAGACCTTTGATACCCCAGTAATTCTTACTACACTGGTACAGCTGCTTGAAATATTGTTTTCAGGCAGGACCACAAGCATCAGACGCCTTCAGTCCCTTACCGAGAGCATCATTATTATCGATGAGATACAATCACTCCCCAAAAAAACTATCTATATGTTCAATCAGGCTGTCAACTTTCTTGCGGAACAATGTCATACAACGGTGATTCTGTGCTC
>QKDK01000115.1 GCA_003252135.1 Clostridia bacterium | reverse complement strand
GGTGCACGTCCACAATATAAAAACAAATCTAAACGAACAATTGGAATATGTATATGAGCCTGTGCCGGAACATAAAAAATTGAACGTCAAGGAAGCCTTTTTTAAAGGTTACAAACGCAGCGGCAACCGTATCGGCATCAGAAATGAGATCTGGATCATACCAACAGTCGGCTGCGTTAATTCCATCGCTTCAGCTCTGGAAAGGGAAATGAAAGCAGAACTTACAGGGTCAGTCGAAGGAATCGCAGCATTTCCGCACCCTTATGGCTGTTCACAGATGGGAGATGATCAGGAGAACACAAGGGAAATTCTTGCCGACCTGATCAGGCACCCGAATGCAGGCGGTGTACTTGTTCTAGGACTTGGCTGCGAGAACAGCAGTATTGAAGTATTAAAACCATACCTTGGTGAGTATGACAGCAGCAGGATTAAATTTTTACAGTGCCAGGATGTTGAAGATGAGATGGAGTCTGCAAAGGAACTGCTCCGCGAGCTGATTGCAGCGGCTGCAGATGACAAAAGAGTGGAGCTTCCTGCCTCAGAGCTTATTATCGGCATGAAGTGCGGCGGATCTGACGGACTATCCGGTATCACAGCAAACCCAACAGTAGGTGCATTTTCAGACCGTCTTGTTGCACAGGGCGGAACGACCATACTGACAGAAGTTCCGGAAATGTTCGGTGCTGAGACCATACTGATGGCGCGTTGTCCTAATAAAGAGCTTTTTGACAAAACAGTAACCATGATCAATGACTTCAAGGATTACTTTATCTCGCACAACCAGACGGTTTATGAGAATCCGTCCCCGGGCAACAAAAAGGGCGGAATCTCAACACTGGAAGATAAATCACTCGGATGTACTCAAAAGTCAGGAAATTCACCGGTAACCGACATACTCGGATACGGTGACACAGTCAATGTCAAGGGGTTGAACCTTTTGAATGCACCGGGCAATGATCTTGTGGCCGCAACGGCACTTGCCGCAGCCGGCGCTCATATGGTACTGTTCACAACAGGTCGCGGCACGCCGTTTGCATCTCCGGTTCCTACCATGAAGATATCAACAAACAATGACCTTGCCGGCAGAAAGAACAACTGGATCGACTTCAACTGCGGGCCGTTAGCAGAGGATGCCGTACTTGACGATATGGCAGATAAACTATTTGACTATGTATTACAGGTCGCTTCAGGGGAGCTCGTAAAATCGGAGGCGGCAGGATTCCATGACATGGCTATCTTTAAGCAGGGCGTGACGCTGTAACAAGAAAGTTACTAAAGGAAAACTGACTGTAAGAACAAATTAAATAAAAATTCAGTTCATGCAGGCTTATTAATCAGCACTATGTGGAAAAAGTGTTTCAGGCTTTAAAACTATTGAAAACAGGCAGTTAAAAGAGTACTATAATATCATATGAAATGAAAAGGAGATCAGAAGTATGGGTAAGGTAGTGACAATGGGCGAAATTATGCTTCGTCTGTCTACACCAGGATTTGAACGTTTTATACAGGCTGACAGTTTTGATGTCTGCTACGGCGGAGGAGAGGCTAATGTGGCTGTATCCATGGCTAACTATGGACACAAGGCTTCTTTTGTTACCAAGGTTCCGAACAATGAAATTGGCGAGTGTGCAGTAGCAGCACTTAGAAAACATAATGTTGATACATCAGATATAGCGCTTGGCGGAGAAAGACTTGGCATTTATTTTCTTGAGACCGGTGCTTCCATGCGTGCTTCCAAGGTCGTATATGACCGTGCACATTCATCTATCGCAGAAGCAGAAGTTTCAGATTTTGACTTTGACAAGATTTTTGAAGGTGCTGACTGGTTCCATTTTACCGGAATTACACCAGCTATCAGTGATAAAGCGGCACAGGTTACAGAAGCAGCGTTAAAAGCAGCAAAAGCGAAAGGGATTACGGTATCTGTTGACCTTAATTTCAGAAAGAAATTATGGTCATCCGAGAAAGCTCAGAAGGTCATGACCAATCTGATGCAGTATGTTGACGTTTGCATCGGTAACGAAGAAGATGCAGAAAAGGTACTTGGTTTCAAGCCAGGCAATACCGATGTAACCAGCGGTGATCTTGAGCTTGCCGGGTATCAGGATATCTTTGCTCAGATGATCGATAAATTCGGTTTCAAGTATGTTGTCAGTTCACTCCGTGAAAGCTATTCTGCATCCGATAACGGCTGGTCGGCAGCCATTTATGACGGCAAGGAATTCTATCATTCAAGAAAATACAATGTTCGTATCGTTGACCGTGTAGGCGGCGGAGATTCCTTTGCAGCCGGACTGATCTGCGGACTGATGGACGGCAAGAACATGAAGGATTCTCTTGAATTTGCTGTTGCTGCATCTGCATTAAAACACACGATTCTTGGAGACTTCAACCTGGTTTCACGTTCAGAAGTAGAAGCTCTTACCAAGGGTGACGGTTCAGGACGTGTACAGCGTTAATTTACCTGATTATGGAGTTTGTAAAAAGGAATTAGTGATTGACAAGCATAGACAAGCTAAGAAAAGCATAGATAAGCATAGACAAGTTTAAGATTTGTGTTCTTGCTTAAAGCAGTGAATATTAAAAATACCCGCTTTGATACGAATAACGCTGCTACGATACGAATCAGATTCTGTAGCAGCGTTTTCAATAACAAAGAATATTTTATGAAAGCTGCAGGGTAAACTTTATGTCCTTAGTTACCTGAAAGTTTATGAAACAGTGTAAAAATGAATGGAGGAAATACAATGGAACTTAGAACAGCAGCTTCACCAAATGATGCAAAATTTTATGATACCAAAAGACTGAGAGAAGAATTTCTGATCGATGATTTATTTGCCCCGGATGATATCAAGCTTGTATACAGTCATATCGACAGAATCATCACCGGTTCTGCAGTACCTGTAAAAGGAGAACTTAAGCTGACAGCAGGCGACGAGCTTCGTGCCGAATATTTTCTGCAACGCCGTGAGATGGGTGTTATCAACATCGGCGGTGATGGTGTGATTACAATTGATGGTAAAGCATATAAAGTTGCTTATAAAGAAGGCATGTATATCGGTATGGGTGCAAAGGATATCAGCTTTGCAAGTAAGGATGCAGCAGTACCTGCAAAATTTTATCTCAACAGTGCTCCGGCGCATAAGAGCTATCCTACCGTGCTGATTCGTCCTGAAGGAACACCGGCAGAAGGTGTTGTTATCGTTAAAGATGAGAATAAGGTCGAGCTTGGTTCTCTTGAAGAATCGAACCACCGCGTGATCTGCAAGTATATTCTTCCGGGTCAGGTGGAAAGCTGTCAGCTCGTAATGGGCATGACAAAGCTGAAGCCAGGCAGTGTATGGAATACAATGCCTTGTCACACCCACGACAGACGTATGGAAGTGTATCTCTACTTTGATATGCCGGCTAATGCAAGGGTATTCCACTATATGGGCGAACCGTCAGAGACCAGACATATCGTCATGAAGAATCAGGAAGCAGTTATCTCTCCAAGCTGGTCGATCCACTCAGGCAGCGGTACACAGGCATATACCTTTATCTGGGGCATGGTCGGCGAGAATCAGGCATTTGGCGATATGGACAACTGCACCATGGATGTTATCAGATAATAGCAGACAAGAATAATGCACCCCGGAATAAAGCGGTTGGTGATCAGGGACTGCCCGGGTGCGTTCAGCCGCGGGACGGAATCAGTAAGTACAGTTCAATGCTGTACATGTCCCGATTTGCCGAATATTAAATTTATGTTTTCTTTATAAACAAATCATAAAGTCGGGTGCATTTAGCACTCGACTTCTTTTGTATCTTGTTGTAGAATGGATAAGGTACCTTTTGCCCATATACCAAGCTTCATTGTGTCCGCGCGTTGCCGGCTGCAATGTTAATTAATAAAAGCGGCGCAGAAACGGAGATATCAATATGATATCGGGTCATGAGAAAAATCTGTTTGTTTTACGTTACCCGGGAGTAGCACAGATCATTGCGTATGAGGAGAAAAAGGATAAAGCAGAAGAAATAAAGCTGCTTGATCTGATCAAAGAACTGGAGCCATTGAAAGAACAACAGGAATATAAATTCCTGCCGTTTTATACTATATATCAGACAAAATTTAATAATAAAGAACAATACAGCGCCATTGCAGCCTGGGGGATGCATTATGAAAGAGAAGAGCATCCATATCTTGGGAATTATCTGATGGCACTGGTCGATTGCTATGGCTGCATGAGTGAAGAGATCTATGAGCATAAAAGAGCCGTCAGGGAAGCAGTCAGAACAGGAATTCAGAGGATGCTGCACCGCCATAAGGCAAAGGACGGCTGGCAAAAGGATGACTGTATACAGAATTATCGTGCTGCATATGCCATCTGGAAAGCATGCTATTTGCACATCCTATTGCCGGACCATTATCTGAAAGCAGCAAAGAAAGCGCTTGCTGCAGCAGAAAGCATGCAGCCTTGTGCCAGTCTGACAGAAGATGAAAAACAGGAAATTAATCTGATCTTGGCAGTTATGGAGGAATGTGACCCATATGCCGGGGGCTGGGAGGTGCAGCATGGTTGTTAATATAATCAAAAGCTTTGCACGATGTGCTGTACTTGAGCTTAGCAATGAAGGATATTATAATACAGAAGAAGAATATACAATCGAATTGAATGGCAGATTTTATAAGAACAGCACCAAAGTCGTTGAAAGTCTGTATGATCTGAAACCGGACACGGAATATCAGCTGGTCTTAAAAAGAAACGGAAAAGAAGAAGCTCAGACAGTATTTCAGACAAAAAAAGAATCAGTTACATTGAATGTCAGGGAATTTGGAGCACTTGGTGACGGACAGCATAATGATACAATTAACATTCAGTGCGCGATCAATGCCTGTCCGGAAAACGGTCGGATCCTGATTCCAAAGGGCACATATAAAGTCACGAGTCTGTTTCTGAAGAGCCACATTCTGATTGAGCTTGCAAAGGATGCTACAGTTTCTGCCATACCGGACAGACAGCTTTACCCAATCCTGCCAGGTATACTGGAAGGTAATGATGAAGAAACAGAATATAACTTTGGAACCTGGGAGGGCAACCCGTTAGACTGTTTTGCGGCAGTGATTACCGGACTATCTGTCGAAGATGTCGCTATCACCGGACAAGGAACGATCGATGGATGTGCGAGCAAAGAAAACTGGTGGCATGATGCCAAAATCAGAAATATTGCCTGGAGACCAAGACTTGTGTTCCTGAATCGCTGCAATCATGTGACCATGCAGGGGGTAACGGTAACGAACAGCCCATCATGGAACATACATCCGTATTTTTCAAACCATATTAAGTTCCTTGATCTGAAGATCATCAACCCGAAGGATTCGCCTAATACCGACGGACTCGATCCGGAGTCCTGCAGCAATGTTGATATCATTGGAGTTTATTTTTCCGTGGGAGATGACTGTATCGCCATAAAATCCGGGAAAATATACATGGGTGCTAAATATAAAACTCCTTCGATCAATCTGATGATCAGGCATTGTATGATGCGTGACGGACATGGTTCCATAACCATCGGCAGCGAGATGGCCGGCGGTGTCAGAAATCTGACTGTCAGGGAATGTGAATTTATTGATACTGACAGAGGCTTACGGATAAAAACAAGAAGAGGAAGAGGACGCGATGCGGTAATTGACGGTGTACTGTTCGAACAGATCCGCATGGATCAGGTACTGACTCCGATTGTGATCAACTCATTCTATTTTTGTGATCCGGATGGTCATTCGGCGTATGTCCAGTCTCAGGAAGCCTTAAAAGTAGATGAGAGAACGCCGATCCTTGGCGAATTTACCTTCCGTAATCTGGTATGCTCAAACTGTCATGCGGCTGCAGCATTCATCATCGGTCTGCCAGAGGAAAAGATTAAAAGGGTCGCATTTGAAAATGTATCATTTACCTATGCTATAATACCTTCGCCAAGCCTTCCTGCCATGATGGACGGACTGGAGAAAAAAGTAAAGCTTGGAGTATATGCTAAAAATGTGCAGTGCCTTGAACTAAAGGACGTGAACATCAAAGGGGCAAATGGGGATGCGGTCATCACAGAAAATGTGAATCAGGTGATTATGGAATAACTTCTGTAAGACACAAAGAGAGGAAGGATAAGTGACGATGAGAGAATACATGATAACGACAGATTCTAATTCAGATTTGCCACTGGAATATATTGAGCAGAAGAAAATAGGAATCATTTCACACTATTACAACATTGACGGAGAAGACTACGGAGAAGGCAATCTGCTTCCGGCTAAGGAATTCTATAACAGAATGAGGAATGGTTCCATGCCTACGACCATGGCCAGCAACCCTGCTGTGATACGCGATGTCTTTACTGCTTATGCAAAAGAAGGAAAGGATGTTCTTCATATCAGCTTCTCTTCAGCTTTAAGCTGCGGTTGCAGCAATGTTATGGATGGAGCAAGAGAAATCTGTGAAGAGTTTCCGGAATGCTCTATCAAAGTCATCGATACACTGAATGTTTCTCTCGGACAGGGCATGGCCATCATGAAAGCGGTCGAACTAAAAGAAGCCGGCATGAGCCTGGAAGAGACAGCAGCCTGGATCGAAGAGCACAAGATGGAATTCTGCTGTCAGTTCACAGTGGATGACCTGTTTCATCTGTACCGCGGCGGACGCCTGTCAAAGGCTGCAGCAGTTGTCGGCACTATCTTAAGTATTAAACCGATTTTGTATGTAGATGATAACGGAGCATTATTAGCTCTTGAAAAGGCACACGGCCGTAAAAAATCCCTGGCTAAGATCGTTGATAACATGATCGAACGCATGGGAGAGCATCGTGACGGCAATCCGTTGGTATGTATTGCTCACGGAGATGTGGAGGACGAAGCGAATTACGTTGCAGAGCTCATCAAAGCGAAGGTTCCGACCAATAATATAATCATGAACACTGTAAGTCCTAGTATCGGCGCCCATTCCGGTCCCGGTGCGATCGGTATCCTGTTCAGAGGCGTGAAACGCTGATTTGCTGCAGATAACGGGGATGAAATCTTAGGATTATTGGATTTCATCCTTTTTTATGCACGGAATCTTTTTAATTGAACATATTGTTTGAATATTTTGTAATACTCAAATTTGCCTTGACTTTTTAAGGGAAACGAGTCATAATAGTTAAGCACAGTCAATCATGATTGTTTTGTCAGGATTGAAAGATATCGAGGCGTGGCTCAGTTTGGTAGAGCGCTGCGTTCGGGACGCAGAGGCCGCAAGTTCAAATCTTGTCGCCTCGATTTATGTAAACTGGCACCGGGTTCCGGTGCATTTGTTTATATAGGCTGAAATAGCTCAGCAGGTAGAGCACTTCACTCGTAATGAAGGGGTCGTCGGTTCAAATCCGATTTTCAGCTTTCAAGAAAGTCAGTAAAATCAAGGGTTACAGAGGTTTTGGAAGTGAAGAGAAGTGCTCGAAAGAGTGCTTTTTTTGCGTTTTGGTGTTTATTTGGTGTTTATTGACGACACTTTACGAGACAAAAAAACAGGATATCGTGATTGATACCCTGCAGAGTGGTGTTTATTTTGCTTTGAATTTAATCAGATTATCGAGTGCATCAGATGCTTTCTGATCCATTTCTTTTAAGCTGTGAGCGTATATATTCATCGTTGTACTGGTCTGTGAATGACCTAACCTTGCGGATACTGTTCGAACGTCAACGTTCTCTGAAATCAGTAAGGTTGCAGAAGTGTGTCTCAGACCATGTAATGGAATGCTTGGAAGCTGCTGTGATTCGTCTGTTACCGTCTTGTTGTATTTTGCTATGATATCTTTGAATGTGTGATATGGGGTAGCAATATGCATCTGCTTACCGTTCCATTGAATGAACAGGTGGTTTTCTCCTTGCCACTGATCACCAAGCGAAAGTCTTAGCTCCTGCTGCTCTTTCTTATACTTCCTGAGCTGTTCCATGATTGGCTTTGGTATCTTGATCACACGAATGGAACTTCTTGTTTTTGGTGCCTTCTCATATGTCTCTGAGCCTGTATAGCCCATTGCCTTTGTAATGTTGATAGTATTGTTCTCAAAGTCGATGTCATCCCATTTTAGGGCTACTAATTCGCCACGTCTGAGTCCACCATATACAGCAATCTGATAAAGTATCTTAAATTGTGTGGGAATGCTCCTGGTCTCTGTATATGCCGGTACCGTATATCTCTTACCGGTATCATCTTTTCTTGAATGTGCTTTATATTCTGTGGTGTAATCCATTTCAAGAGCGTATAGGAACCGTTCTGTCTGCTCCAGGGTGAAATGCTTTACATCATCGGTAATATTCTTATTCCTGGGCGGTGTTACACGATCACAGGGGTTTTTATCAATGACCTGCCACTGAATTGCAGTTGAAAGGATACTGCTGATTATAGCATGGTACTTCTTAATTGTAGCCGGGCTGTAACCGCCTTTCTTACCATCCATTCTTATTCCGTCTTCCAGAAGGTTATTGTAGAAGCTCTGTAAGTGCATAGGCTGCAGCTTAGCTAATTTGATATGGCCAAGTGCTGGTAGTATCTTCTGATCAAGGCTTTGCTTATAGAATGTTACGGTAGTCTTTTCGAGCTGCTGGGTGGCATATTCTTTTAACCACTTTTCAGAGAAGTCTTTTAAGTTTATCTTCTCACCGGATAAGTAGCTGCCATTCCTGACTTTTTCTTCGAACTCGTACGCGAAGTGCTCTAGGGCTTTCTTGTTCTGCTTCTCCGTCATGTTTGAGTCCGGTGTGAAGGTGGTTGTCTCCCGGATCTGTTTCCCGGAAGTATCATACCCATTTGAGACGGTTATCTTGTAGGAATCGCCCCTTTTTCTGATTGATGCCAATTGTACCACACTCCTTTTATTTATTGCTGTTTTGGCGCCTATATGGTACAATAATCTGTGTTGTAGGTACTGTATAGGCTTTGGTTTATATGGTTACTATGAAAGCCGTCTCTGTTGGTAGCAGGGGCGGTTTTTTATTCTTCGTGCTCCAATTCACTTTTATCCATCGGTAATTTTTTAGAAACTAATTCACTTACTCTAAGATTGAAGTAAGGTTTAATACAATAACATAGTTCGTTAAATTCTTTTTCGCTTATCTGGAAACATTGCTTATCGTTTACTAGATAATAAGTTATTTCGTTGTATTCACAATCAATGCAGTCATCGGGATAGTTTTTTCCGCATGGGCAAGGTTCCTGATCTTTTTCATCAAGCCAGCTGTTTGCACCTTGAATATCACAACCGGCGATCGCTTTATATTCCCAATTGGAGATTGATAATAATTCTTCAAAAATGCTAAATTCTATATTCTTACCTTCGTCATCCCAGCCAGTCAAGTAAGCAGGGGTAGTTTTTAATTTAACTGCCAATCGTTCGATTTTATCAATCGGGATATTAGTTACAATATTATTTTCATATTTATAAATGGTTTGTTTTGTCGTTTCTAGATATATTGCTAATTCGTTTTGAGTTATCCCAAGTGATTCTCGTAATTGTTTAATTCTATCTCCAGTTTTCATAAAAAATCCTCCGTGTAACTTGATTATATCACAGAAATGTTATAAGTCAATAAATAAATAACTCGACAAATTACATATGCGTTGTATAATTAAAGTAACACTATAAGTTACATTAAAGAAAGGAGACGTGTTTCATGATAAGATCAGATGAATTAAGAGGAATTATCGCCAAAAGAGGATTGACTCAAAGTAAAGTCGCAAGAATAATAGGAATAACACCAAAAACATTTTATGAAAAGATGAAAACAGGTGTATTTGGAAGCGATGAAATACAAATCATGATAAATGAATTGAAAATTGAGAATCCAATTGATATTTTTTTTGCTGATTGAGTAACTTTATAAGTTACATATTATTTGAAAGGAGAATAACATGCAATATTTAATTACAGGTATCAAGCAGGGGAAGCGAGTGGAGCGTACTGCAGAAAGTGATTTTATGGCATATTTCATTGTTGGACAGATGAACCAGGACGGTGTTTCTGACATATCTATGGATGAAGTACCAACAGCAAAAGAAATAGGATCCATTGAAGAAAAAAAGAATAGTCTTGCAAGAATGAGGACAGTTGCCCAGGTTGTGGAATATTTCAAAGAAGAGGATCCGGAGAGTGGTATCACAGAGTATTATCTTCGTGGACTGATTAAACAAAAGAAAATACCGGTGCTACATGCCGGCCGGAAGAGTTTAATAAATTTGGATAAGCTAGTTGAATATCTTAACTGTGGAATACAGGATATTAACCCAGAGTCGGTGTATGGTAATCTTCGAAAGGTATGTGAATAGGTGATTGGATGGCAGATAAACAATCATTTTATGAGGAGATTGGACCAAGTACTGATTTTGGCAACGCGTTCTTTAAAAAGGTTCTGGGATACAGCATGTATGATGAATCATTTTTTGACTTGGTGGCAAGTAAGCTGGTTATGATCGGAAGAAAGGATGTAATCGAACTATACAACAATTGGTACTGTGAATGGAAAGTTATGGACAATCAAGAAATGAAAAAAGTCGCTGCATGGTATCAAAAGGAGCGTGATAAGAGACTTGAAAAAGAGAAGCATATGCAAGAGAAGGCGGTGAAAGAGTGGAAGAAGATAGAAAGGTGGACGAAAATAGCGAACAACCTCAATTATCGACAAATGTAGATTTTCAAGTCGATAACAATGGTAAGGTCAAACAGACTATCGGTAACTGCGTCTATGCCATCAGCCAGGATCATAATTTGAAAGGGAAAATAAAATACAATCTTCTGACCAATAAGATAGATATAACTGATCAGACGCACTGGGACAGGGAAGGCGAAGCATTAACTGATAATGATGTTAATAATATAAGACTTTATCTGGAACAATCGTATGGCTTAACCAGTGAAAAAGGTATCCCAAGAGCAATAAGTATTATAGCTCACCAATTCTCATATCACCCCATCAAGGATTATTTGAACAATCTGAAATGGGATGGAATAGGTAGAATTGAAAATATTCTTCCTAAATACTTAGGAGCAGAAAAAACAGAGTATACAGTCGAGTCTATGAAACTATTCATGCTTGGTGCAATTAGTAGAATATTTAATGCGGGATGTAAGTTTGACACTATGCTTTGTCTTGTCGGTGGACAGGGTTTAGGAAAGTCTACTTTGTTCAGATTTATGGCTATCAAAGACGAATGGTTTTCTGATGATCTAAAGAAACTGGACGATGAAAACGTGTTTAGGAAGCTGCAGGGGCACTGGATAATTGAATTTTCTGAAATGTTGGCTACTGCTAACGCAAAAAGTATAGAAGAAATAAAATCATTTATCAGCAGACAGAAGGAAATTTATAAAATACCATATGAAACGCATCCACAGGATAGACCAAGGCAGTGTATTTTCTGTGGAACGACAAATAATATGGATTTTCTTCCTAAAGACCGAACCGGTAATAGAAGATTTATTCCAGTAGCAACAGAAACAACGAAGCCAGAGGTTCATCCACTCAATGATGAAAAAGAAACAAGAGATTATTTGATTCAGGCATGGGCAGAAGCAATGGTCATTTACAATAGTGGTAAGTATTCCTTGTCATTTCCGTTACATCTTTCAAAGCAGCTCAAAGAGTTACAAAAGGAGTTTATGGTTGAAGATGCAAAAGCCGGGATCATCCAGGGATGGCTTGATAAATGCAACGAAGACTTTGTATGCAGTATCATGATTTATCGGGAAGCTCTTGGTAATGTTTATGGAGATGCAAAAACGTGGGAATTAAAAGAGATCAATGACATCATGAATAACTCTATTACTGGATGGGATAAGTATTCAAGTAAGTCACAAATGAAAAGATTTAATAAGTATGGAACACAACGTGCATGGCAACGGAATGAAGAGTTTGTTGACAATAATTTCGTTGACATAACCCAACAAATGGAAATTCCTTTTTTAATAAACTGATTGTTGACATCTTTGTTGACAGGGTTGTTGACAGTTTGTTGACATGGTGAAGAACAGTAAAATCAATGCTTACAGCTATTTGTCAACAATGTAAACAATATAATATATAAAATAAAATAATATAAGAAATAGGGTATATATTAATGAGAAAAGTCTTTTAGTGCTTGTTGACACGATTCTGTTGACAAAATTACAAGAAAGGAGAAAAAAGACATATGAATGATATTTTAGCGCAGGGGATTCTGGAAGCATTGCAGGGGATTAAAGAATCCATCGACACTCAAAATGAATATCTTGACCGGATAAGTAATACATTGGATGATATTACGACTTCATCACCAAAGGGAACTGCCTATCTTAATGTCGCAGCTTCAATTCATGAAAACTAATAAAAAGCCGCCATCAAAGTTCGCACCTTTGACAACGGCTATGTAACCCGACAACCCAGAAAGGAAAACCGGAATCACACCTTAAATATATCATTGGTTGGCTTCCGGTGCAAGATGAAAGGAGCAAAACATGAACAAAACTATCAAAAAAGATGAATTTGAACCAAGGAAGGTGACGAGTTTCGGAATGACCTATGATCTGATCGACGAGGATGCATTGATAGGAATATGCAGTGCTATGGATTTATCGGAACAAAGGCAGGAAGAATTTTTGAATGCAAATAAAGGATATACAATATATGATTTTACAGTAGCCTATGATTCCGAGACTGGGGTTATTGTTGTGAATAAAGATCATAATAGGTTTGAGGATATAATAAGCCTTGCTATCGACTATCCTTTTCTACCATATCCGGACAGAGTATCCATTGTTATGACTATGAGAAAAGAAAAAAGTCCGCTGGTTAGCATATTATCGTTTTTTGAAGATGTCGTTATGAAAAGGCATAACATACCCGAATATGTTGAAAGAGTCTATGAAAAAGAATTTCGCATAATCGGGAAATCCAAAGCCGCAATGAATGAAATGGATATGTTGAGTGCCATCTGCACAGAAAAGAAGTTGTCAGATGGTGAGGAGTTCACAAAAATATGTCTTGCCTACAGTTGGGGATTTATCAAAGGACAGAGAACTGAGAGAGCAAAGCGCAAGGGTGTAGAGACGAAACTCCTTCCTGATCAGTTGTTAAAACGGCTCCTTGTAAGGATGATCTGGGAGCTTCCTGAGGATCACAGCATTCTTGAAAGTATAAGAGCTTATATAAAAGATAAAGGATTCAGAGAGGAGTGATCTTCATGGACAGCGGTAAAAAGTTTGAAGCACTAATAAAGCTTGCAGCAACAACAGACATGCAGGTTAAGTTCTTCGGTCTTAATGGGTCTTACGGACGGCTTAACGGTGATCGTATCGGCTTAAACAATCGAATGACCATAGACAATATAAATTATACCTTTGCGCATGAATTGGCTCACAGTTTCCTTCATGCGAATGCAGGTGACACGATCAATAGTGACAAGCATGAGGAATATGAAATGCAGGCTGACTGTGCAGCAAGGTTCCTATTACATTTCCTCGACTGTACAGATGGGTGGGTAGCTGTATGAAAGAATCAAAGCCTATCAAAGTCAGAATATCGGCAACCAGTACCGAAGAGATCTATCTTGTAATCGCCATGCTGCAGCCCCGGATCAAGTCGTTCAAGATCGCACATAATGACACCGGGCCATATAAAAAGGCCTACGTAGAACTTACCTAAATCGCTTGTAGTATACTGTTATAAATGCTATAATACGAATAGAATAAACAAAATATTGAAGTACCCCAGCTGTCAGCTGGAAGTCTTTATAAAGAGACGTGGGAATGATCAGGAGTTTGAGCTCCGGTTGTTCTTGCGTCTTTTTTGTTTATTTCAGATAAATCCTCCTTTTTTTGATTGCAGGTTATTTGCTCCTGAGTACGAGTTAAAAAGGCTCTTCAAAGTAAAAGGAGGAAACCTACAAACATTCAAAAGGAGAATGAAAAATGAGCAGAAAAACAGAATTAATTCAGTTATTTACCGAGTTCAAAAGTCGGTATCAGGGAGTAAGTAAGAGAGTGAACGATGTAAAGTCGAGTGATGCTTACACAGACATCGGAAGAGAGCAGACAATCAACCGAATATTAGAAGAGTTCAGACCAACAATCCAGTTATAT
>QKDK01000250.1 GCA_003252135.1 Clostridia bacterium | reverse complement strand
TACTGGCGCCGATTCCGCCGATCCTTGCGAATGCGATCATTGTTCCATGGGTCATAAAATACGCTTATGGAGACGGGTGGCCGATCTGGCTGCTGATGATCACAGTAGGAGCGGGAGAGATTATATCCTGCGGAATTATTGGAACGATGCTGACGCTGTCTTTAAAAAAACTTCCGGTATCTGTACTTGAAAAAATTCATCTGAACCATTAAAATAAAGATGACAACAAAGATTACAACAAGAGAACAGCATGGTAAAATGCTGTTTTTTTTATTTTTATGAAATACCCCCACAAAAAAATTAATTGTTACGAATATATAAGTAGACCGTACAGTCAGGCCGATGTTAATGTTACTATAGGACAAAACTTTGGCAGCTGTCAGGTCATGGGAGAAGGAGGAATGTTATGCAGGTGATGGATAAGCAGGACCGTCAAAAAGAAACAGAAGAGATGATTGCCAGAATCAAGAACGGTGAAAATCAGCTTCGTGATGTGCTGATACAGGATAACTGGAAGCATATTATGTATCTGGTTTCAAAAATGACAGGTAAAGTTGCTTATGATTCCGATGAGTTCAGCATTGCCCTGCAGGCATTCAACGAAGCCATTGACAGCTATGATGCAGGAAAGAACAGCAGTTTTATCAGTTTTTCCAATCTGGTCGTGAATCGAAGGATCATTGACTATATTAGAGCAGCAGGGAAACAAAGAAGAGAGCTGCCCGAGACTTATTTTGACAGGGACACAGAAAACAAGGTGCTCGATATACCTGACCAGGCACAGCAGATTCAGCTGAGAGATGTTGAGATACAGGAAGAGATTCTGTTGTTCTCAAGAAAGCTGCAGAGCTTTGGGATATCTTATGCAGAGCTTGACAGGGAATCACCAAATCACAGGGAAACCAGACATCTGTGTGCATCCATGGCAAAGATGCTGATTGATTCTGCACAGCTGACAGAGCGTCTGCTGACAGGACACAGACTTCCCGTTGTGGAGCTATGCGCATATTTTAATGTGAGCAGAAAAACGGTAGAGCGACACAGAAAATATATCATTACTTTATGCCTTGTCATGCTAAGCGATATGGAGGTCATAAAGGGTTATCTGGATTCTTTTTTGAAAGGAGAGTCGTGAAAATGGAAATGACAGGCAATGTCTTACGGATTGAAAATAAAAAAGCGTATATCTTTACTTCTGATGCAAGAATTGTTGCAATACAGGCCAGAAAAGGGCAGTATGTCGGAGAACAGATCACCTTTAAGGAAGCAGAGATCATACCGCCGAAAAGATATTCTGCGGATACAATATTGAAAGGAATTCTGGCAGTTGCCGCATCGATAGCCCTGGTGCTGATTGGTATCTACGCGGGGCTGCATATCAATGGAAAGGGAAATATTGCGGATACCAAATGCGCGTTGGTCATGTCAGTTGATATTAACCCGGGGATTCAGCTGCTGGTCAATGAGAAAGCTAAGGTCATAGAAGCAGTCGCCATGAATGATGACGGAGCAATGGTGCTTGATAGTCTTTCTCTTTCCGGAGAGACAATTAAGCAGGCAGTCCGGGACATTCTTGACCGGGCCGAGGTACTTGGATATATCAACTCGGAAACCAACCTGATCATGGTCACAGGGGTCGTCAATGATGTGACCATGGATAATATGGATGAATACACAAAACAGCTGCGGACCATGCTTGCGACACTTGAGCAGGAGTATGGATCAAATCTGTTCACGATACTTTCGACCGACTCAGAGATCATCACCAGAGCAGCAGAAGATAATCTGTCCGTTGGCAAGGAAATGTTCTATTATTACGCAGCACAGGTCGGCTCAGGACTGACAGTTGATGAAATCAGCAGTTCCTCCATAACAGACATTGTTGCAAAATTAAATGCGGCAGACAGCAGCGGAAGCATCGATGCGAGTGTCATCAATGCTCTGGAAGGAAATCTTGCACAGCAGGCAGATGCTCAGCTTACAGTGACCCCGCTGCCAAATGATGCTGCGGCAGCAGAAAACTCTGCAACCATAACCCCGACAGAAATTCCTGTCATTACAGAAGCAGTAGTTACACCGACCGAGGAACCAGCAATTTCGCAGGCAGCATCTGCAGCTCCAACCGCAGAGCCAACCGCAGCACCAACTGCAGCACCAACTGCAACACCAACCGCAGAGCCAACAAAACCAGTGCAGGACAGCATTTCGCCTAAGCTGACAGTGGGAACACAGGGAGAAGCACTGACATTCTCCTGGACAGGATTCAACGGAAGTTCTGTTGTGTATAACGGCAAGACATATAGCGGATTTAACTTTTATAAAGTGGTGGCCTCAAAGACCAATCCCAATCCTGTATATCCTGATGACGGCTATCTGACCTATATATCTTCAAAGAGTGAAACAAGCTGGACAGTGACTCCTGCGACTGATTCCTATGGTTCACCGGATCTGGTGCCGGGGGAGACTTATTACTTTAGCATAACGTATGTATTTGATAACGGGAAATTCACCTCTAACACAGTACAGAAGACGGTTCCTGAAGATCTGTCAGATGATACAGACAGTGAGGATGAAAGTGAATATGAGGACGAATCCGGTGAATCAAACGACGATACGAATGATGACAGTTACGAAGAGGACGCAGAAGACAGCTATTCCAGTGCAGCAAGCATTGATCCCATCGTACAGGTTGAGGTCGAAGACGGAAAGATCAAGTTTGAATGGTCGTCTCTTGAGGGAAGCTCCTGTAAATACAACGGTGTTCTGTATACCAACTTTTACTACTATAAGGTAGTTATTGATGAATATGATTCAACCCCGATTTATCCTGACAACGGCTACCTGTATTACAGTACAGACACTGGCACAGACAGTTATGAAACAAGCCTGTCAGACGCTGGCCTGCAATCCGGGCACAGCTACTATATGACGATAACCTATGTATTCGAAAGCGGTAAATTCACTTCAAATGTGCTGTATGTAGCAATTCCATAATCTTTATGTTGTATTTATAGAAGGTGACAAAAGCCGGAAGGCTTGTTGACATACTAGAACCTGTGATGTATAATTCACTCAATTTGTCAGAATATGCGAAGGTGCAAAAGGACAGAGTCTTTTTGCACCTTCTTTCTGCATTACGCCCGGCGGCGAATTACAATTCGTGAATATTGAAAATCTGAGCAAAATGAGGTCGAAAAAATGAAAGAACATAAAGAAAAATTAAACAGGCCCTGGGTGGTATTTCTCATTGCTCTGCTGTGCTGCGCCTTGTGGTCTAGTGCGATTCCCTGTGTAAAGATAGGATATCGGCTGTTTGCGGTTGATACGAGCAGTACAAGCACGGTCATTTTGTTTGCAGGACTGCGTTTTTTCTTTGCGGGAATCTTCATTATTGCATTTCAGAGCCTGAAGGCAAAAAAGTGGATCAGACCAAAGAAAAGTTCTGCAAAGGACATTCTGGTACTTGGTATGTTCCAGACAGTCCTCCAGTATATATTCTTTTACCTTGGAGTCGCAAATACAGCCGGAGTAAAAGCATCCATTCTGGTGGCGCTGAATACATTTTTTGCCATTCTCGTATCTACACTGGTCTTTCGCTTTGAGAAACTGACAGTGAAGAAAATACTGGGCTGTGCTATCGGATTCGCCGGTGTCGTTCTCGTCAATACCGCAGGAAGCAGTCTGCAGGGTGGCTTCAGTATGCTTGGTGACGGAGCATTGATAATATCTGCCATTGCCAATGCAGTTGCTTCTTCATTAACAAAAATATATGCAAAAGATGAAGATCCTGTAACTTTAAGCGGATATCAGTTCCTGCTTGGCGGAGCGGTCATGATTCTTGGCGGCCTGGCAGCAGGAGGAAGAATCACACAGATTTCTCTTGGTGCAGTACTGATCCTGATTTATCTGGTGTTGATTTCATCGGTAGCGTATACACTCTGGATGATACTGCTTGCGCATAATCCTGTATCAAAGGTCGCAGTATACGGCTTCATGAATCCAATCATGGGTGTGTTCCTGTCTTCTGTAATTCTTAGCAATGAGAAAAAGATAACAACCGGAATCCTGATCATTTCCCTTTTGCTGGTAAGTGCAGGTATCCTGATCGTCAACGGACAGTTCAGGACAAAAAAAGAACTGCAGAAATAGTAATACAGAAATCATAATACAGAAATATTTTAGTGAAAATAATAACTGATATAACAAAAAACCCGCTGCATACAGCGGGCTTTTTGTTTTGTACAGATTATTCGATGGCAATCAGCTTTTTATGTTCTTCGATCTTTTTAGCTTCGGCTTTTGGAAATTCCAGCCGCAGTGTTCCCTGCTTAAAGGAAGCTTTGATATCATCATCAGTAATATTCTTACCTACAAAGTAGCTGCGTTTGCATTCACCGTAATAACGCTCTCTGTGAATGTATTTATTCTTTTTGTCGCTGTCATCTTTGTTCTCTTCTTTTTTAGCGGTAACAGTCAGATAACCGTCCTTCAATTCTGCGCTGATATCTTCCTTGTTAAATCCAGGAATATCGATGTCCAGCTGATATGAATCTTCAAGCTCCTGAATATCTGTTTTCATGAACTGTTCTGCCTTTCTGTTTTCAAAGTATGAATCTTTGAATAAATCATTGCTGAAAAAATCATCAAATAAATTTGTGGTGTAAGTTCTTTTAGGTACTAGTAACATATCGATCCCTCCAATTTCTTCTATTCGTTTATTATATTGTTCGTTCAAAATGTGTTGCTTCTTTGTTACAACACAAATATAACACCAGTTGTTAGCACTGTCAAGAGGTGAGTGCTAATTTTATAATTTATTCACAAATTTAATAAAAAAGACAGACACATTACTGCGTCTGCCTAATATTTTAAAGAATTACATATGCTTTAGTATAGATGTGTGTAATAGATTCGGTCTGTGTCAGCTTCTGTATAAGCATTGCCCTCTGTGTCGGTCACGACAAGCAGTGAGCTGACATTGCTTTCAAAATCAGGGTTTTTGCTGAGACCGTCATCAGAATAGAACTGTCCTCTGGCCTCATTTTTATTGTCTTTATATGCAATAACATCGAATCGTTCCAGATTCAGCTGCTCTTCTGAATCAGCCGGTTCACAAAGCAGGAGAATGTGACCTTTTCGAAGGAATATAACAACCTCATCCAGTGCTACGTTGATATAATGATGTCCGGCTGTGTAAGATTTCACACTGATGACCAGGCCACCCATAAGCGTTTGCAAAGTCTCATCTTCCATAGCATGGGAAGCCTCCTTTGGAAAGCGGATCAGGAGCATGGCTTCCGGAAGATACACATAGCGGCCGGCAGCATTCTGCTCATAGACCGGAGCCAGCATGATGCTGTCACCAAGAAGAAGCTGATCTTCAACGCGGCATGCATGCTTATCCTGCGGATAGGCAAAGAGCAGCGTCGAAAAGTACATTGCGTCATTCAGGGCTGCTTTCATAAACTCGCTGTAAATGTATGGAAGCAGACAGTATCGTAGTTTGACCAGATGACGAAATGAATCGAGCATCCCGAAACGGAAGCACTCCTGATTCCTTGTGCCGATAGCGCTGTGATTCCGCATTAAAGGAGTGAACAGACCAAAAGCCAGCCAGCGCATCAGCAGATCAGGTGTTGCATCCCCGCCAAAACCGCCGATATCCGCGCCCGAATAAAGGAAGCCGCACATGTTAAGAGACGGCATCATCTTTATGTTCAGCAGCAGGTGAGACCACCATGACTGATTATCCCCGGTCCAAACACCGCCATAACGATGCATTCCTATATATGAGGAACGGGAAAAAAGCAGGATACGTTTCTTTGGACTATATCTGTCAAAAGCCTCGGAAGCTGCTCTTGTCATATTATAACCATACAGGTTGTGGACCTTGATATGTTTGATATTTTTTCTTCCAATTCTATGGTAAAAACATGCATAATCAGAATACTGATTGCTTAACTGGGTGAAACAGCCGCCAAGCTGAAAAAAGGATTCTGCATCGAGCACAGCATCATCAAGTTCTGCAAGCTTCTCCCGGGCATTCCTTATACCTTCTTCCGAATAAAAGATGGCTGGCTCATTCATATCATTCCAGAAGCCTTCAATGCCCTTTGATAAAAGCCTTGCATACAGTGCACCGAACCACCGTCTTGCATCCTTATTCAAAAAGTCAGGAAAATGCGTGATTCCCGGCCATACGCCGGCAACAAAATCACTTCCGTCCTTGCGCTTGCAAAAGTAATTTCCGGCAATTCCTTCTTCATAGACATCGTATCCGTCTTCTATCTTAACTCCGGCATCAATGATCGGAACCAGCCGGAGATGTTCCTTTCGCATCTCTGTAACAAATGCTGAAAATGCAGGAAATTTGTCTTTGTCTACGGTAAAATCTTTGTAATTTGTCATATAATCGATGTCAAGATAGATGGAATCGAGCGGTATCTGATTCTTTCTGTATTCCTGTGCGATCTGGCGGATATCATCAGCATTCTGATAGCCCCACCTGCTCTGCTGGAAACCAAAAGCCCAGCGCGGCGGCAGGTAGCTGCGTCCGATCATATGGCGAAACTCTTTTATGATTTCGGCAGGAGACTCACGCTCTATCACATAGACCGTCAGATCATTTCCGCTTGGTCTTACAAGAAGCTGATCATAACTGCTGGCGCCGATATCAAAAAGGACAGCGCCCGGGAAGTCAAAGAAAAGACCAAAGGATACTTCACCAAATACCATAAGAAAATTGTGCGCGCCATACAGGGAAAACTTTGACTCTGTATGCTCAGGGTCATCCGTACAGAAACTGATATAGCGCCAGCCTCGTTTATTGATGCCCCTTACGGACTCACCGAGTCCATAGATGATATCGCTTTCTTTCATCTGATAGGTGAACAATGGATTCTTTTCAGAAAAGCCAAGCTCTGTGGGCAGAGAAAAACTGTCTGACTCCGGAGACTGGTCAGAATGTTTTTCATACTGAATAAAAGGCAGATCATCTTCTGATTCTGGAAATGCTGTAAGTACAGCTTCGGTGTCCATCGGTTTTCCGTAAACAAATTTTCTTACCATGGCAGGGCTCCTTACTATAAGCAGAATTTATATAAATCATGTTACTGTGAACTATTATCTATAGGAAAGAATATCATACTTTTTTTTATAATTCAATCGGGCACAGTGGGTGTTGAGCGAATTTTGGAGGTATATTTACAGCAGAAACAATAATAGTGATTTGACATAAAATGAGCGACGCGGTAGAATAAATCAAAGTATGGTCCAAAAGTAACAAGATCATAATCAACAGAGCAAGACAGCAGATAAAGATACTTTTAAAACCGGCAGCAGGCATCCTATAAAAATCATAAGGAGCAACGATATAGAACATATTATTCATGAACAGGTCATGGAGCAGGAACTGTCATTCTTCACTGCTTCCGCTGTGTTTTCACCTGGCGGAGCGGACAAAGGAACCCTTGCCATGCTTTCAGAGGTCACACTGCAGGAAGGTGACAAGCTGCTGGATCTTGGCTGCGGCTATGGACTAGTCGGTATATGGGCTGCAAAGACGCTTGGCGCAGGCAATGTGGTAATGTCAGATATATCACCGGAAGCACTTTCGCTTTCGCAGAAGAATGCAGTGCTCAACCACGTCGAAGGCGTAAAGATCATAAAAAGCTTTGGAATGGACGCCATAGAGGAAGATGATTTCACTATTATACTTTCCAATCCTCCTTATCACGAGGACTTTCATGTTCCAAAGAACTTTATAGAAAAGGGATACAAGCATTTGAAGCCGGGTGGCAGGATGGTCATGGTCACAAAGCGTCTCGACTGGTATAAGAATAAACTGACAAGTGTATTCGGTGGTGTTAAGGTCATAGAAAAAGATGGGTATTTTGTATTCATAGCAGAAAAAAGAAAGAAAAAGCCGCAGCCTGTCAGTGAAAAGACGAACCTTTCAAAGAAGCTGAAGAGAAAATATAAAATCTAGGAACGACCGCACTGGGTAAGGTTGATGGAAAATCAATTGTAAACTCAAGTATTTGTGCCTGTGAAATCTCTGGCATAAACTTTATATGTGCAGAAAGCATGTACAGAAACGGAGGAGAAAATGGCAAAAGTGAGCTGGAAGCCAGGCAATATGCTCTATCCGCTGCCGGCCGTCATGGTCAGCTGTCAGCGGGAAGGGGAGAGACCAAACATCATAACGCTCGCCTGGGCCGGGACAATCTGTTCTGATCCTGTGATGTTGTCCGTATCGATCAGAAAAGAGAGGTATTCTCACGGCATTATCATGGAAACGAAAGAATTTGCCGTGAACCTGACGACGAAGGAGCTGGTATTTGCAACAGATTACTGCGGTGTCCGTTCCGGCAGAGAGGTGGATAAATTCAGGGAAATGAAGCTGAACCCTGCACCATCTACCCATATAAAAGCACCGGGAATCGCAGAAAGCCCTGTGAATCTTGAATGTGTTGTAGAAGAGGTCAGGGAGCTTGGCACACATGATATGTTCATAGCAAGAGTCGTGGCAGTGAATGTGGATGACCGCTATATGGATAAAACGGGCAGATTTGACCTGAACAGTTCCAATCTCATCACGTATTCTCACGGCTCATATTATACACTCGGGGAAAAGTTAGGCACCTTTGGCTACTCTGTAAAAAAGAATACACGAAAAAAAGCAAAGGTTAAGAAAGCATAAAGGAGATATTTAGATGAAGATTGTATTTATGGAAGCAGACACCCTCGGTGATGATGTTGATCTATCCTCGTTCGAAGCATTCGGTGAGGTGGTGAAATACAGACAGACAGAACCGGCATTGAACGCTGAGCGCATCGCAGATGCCGATATTGTCATTGTCAACAAGATTGCCATGAACGAAGCATTGCTGCAGCATGCGAAGAATCTGAAGCTGATCTGTCTGACAGCGACAGGGACGAACAACATTGATTTTTCATATACCAATATGAGAAAGATTGCAGTTGCCAATGTGAAGGGGTATTCTACACAGTCAGTAATCCAGCACACCTTTGCCTTATTGTTCTATTTGTATGAAAATCTTGCATATTATGATGAATTCGTAAAATCCGGAGAATACAGCAGAAGTGATATCTTCAGTCATTTTACCATGAAGTTCCATGAGCTTTATCAAAAAACCTGGGGCATCATCGGTCTTGGTGAGATCGGACGCGGCGTGGCGGCGATAGCACAGGCCTTTGGCTGCAAGGTCATCTATTATTCGACCAGCGGTAAGAACAGCAGTGATACATACAAGCGTGTAGAGCTGGAGGAACTGTTAAAGACCTCTGACATCGTATCGATCCATGCACCGCTGTCGCAGGCAACACAGGATCTTATCGGTGAAAGAGAGCTGTCAATGATGAAGAGCTCAGCTATCCTCCTTAATCTTGGAAGAGGGCCGATCATCAATCAGGAAGCGCTTGCAAAGGCTTTGCAGAACAACACGATCAGAGGCGCCGGACTGGATGTGCTGACAGAAGAGCCCATGAATCCCAACAACCCGCTGATCGAGATCAAGGACAGCTGCAGGCTGCTCATCACACCGCATATTGCCTGGGCTACTGTGGAAGCAAGGCAGCGTTGTGCAGCCGAGGTTGCCGCTAATATCGCAGCATTTTTAAAGGGTGAAAGCAGAAATATCGTGCAGGGTTGAACCTGACACAGAAATGAGGCAGACGATGGAATTATATGTTGGTGATATCGTTAAGATGAAAAAGCCGCATCCTTGCGGAAGCTTTGAATGGGAGCTCATGCGGGTCGGCATGGATTTTCGTATGAAATGCACAGGGTGCGGGCATCAGGTCATGATACCGAGAAAACAGGCGGAGAAGAACATCAGACAGGTCAGAAGAAATAACGCGGAGGCGGCAAAGCATGAGTGAGACAAGATTCTGCAAAAAATGCCTGCTTCGTGACATGGATCAGACCGCTTATTTTAAGAATCTGTTTGAATATATAGATGCTCTGGAAGATGAAAAAAAGGTCGTGAAAGAGGAATATGAGCGCAGGCTTTTGATCTGCAAGGAGTGTGACGAGCTGATCAGCGGCATGTGTAAGGTATGCGGCTGTTATGTGGAGCTGCGTGCGGTATTAAAGAATTCTTCCTGTCCTGCCGTACACCCAAAGTGGCAGTCATAAGTTAATATAAGCTGCAGGTAAAATCGACAGGCATAATCGACATTAATAAGAAGCAGGCAAAATCGACAGAATAAGCAGCTGACATAATTGTTTATTTTGTTGAAGAAATACAGATAATTTTGACATAAAAAAGCTTGCAATTACAGTGCATAGCTGTTATAATATACGCTTGTGGTATGTATTTTATTATTCCTTGCTCTTTCTTTGTGAAAGGGCCAGAGACCAAAAGGAGGTGCAAACAACTATGAATAAGTACGAATTAGCCTTAGTTGTAAGTGCAAAAATCGAGGATGACGTTAGAGTTGCTACAGTTGAATCTGTAAAAGAACTGATTACAAAATTCGGTGGCACAATTACTGACGTGATTGAAGCTGGCAAAAAACGCTTAGCTTATGAAATCCAGAAAATGAACGACGGATTTTACTATTTCATCCAATTCGATGCTGAGCCAACAACGCCTAATGAAATCGAACAGAGAGTTCGAATCATGGACAATGTTCTCAGATACTTGTGCGTTAGACAGGACGAAGAGTAAAAGGAGGTATTCCTTTATGAACAAAGTCATTTTAATGGGACGCTTAACACGCGACCCGGAAGTCAGATATTCTCAGAATACGAGCGCCAGAGGTGAGTCGACGGCGATTGCAAGATATTCCTTAGCGGTGGATCGCAGATTCAAGCGCGAGGGCGAACCGGATGCGGATTTCTTTAACTGCACAGCATTTGGCCGTCAGGCTGAATTCGCAGAAAAGTATCTTCATCAGGGTACGAAGATCCTTGTTACCGGCAGAGTTCAGAATGATAATTACACCAACAAAGACGGACAGAAGGTCTATAGTGTCCAGATTATGGTGGATGAACAGGAATTCGCAGAGAGCAAGGGAGCAGGTAACGACTCAGGAAACGGCGGATATCAGAGAACTGCATCACAAAGCCCGGCAGCAGCTGTCGGTGACGGCTTTATGAACATTCCTGATGGTATTGATGAGGAACTGCCATTTAGCTAAAAGCACAACAATTCGATAAGGAGGAAAATAGTATGCCGTTTAATAAGAATGACAGAGGCAACAGAGAGGATTCTGGTAAGAGAAGACCTAGCCGCAGACGTAAGAAAGTTTGCGTATTCTGTGCTGATAAGAACCATTCAGAAATTGATTACAAAGACACCAACAAATTAAAGAGATTTGTTTCTGAGAGAGGCAAGATCCTTCCTAGACGCATCAGCGGTAACTGTGCAAAGCATCAGAGAGCATTGACAGTAGCTGTGAAGCGTGCAAGACATATCGCTTTAATGCCATATTCAATGGATTAATGAATTGAAGCGATATGTCTCGACAATCGCTTGATGCCTTACTCAATGGATTAATGAATTGAAGCGATATGTCTCGACAATCGCTCTTATGCCGTACTCAATGGATTAATCTAACCATTGCATGGGGATCATATAATACAGATATTGAGCCGTTACACGAGAACCGTGCAGCGGCTTTTTCTTTTTATGGAATATGCGATGAGGTTTATTTTAGCGTCTTGCATTTATTGGAATGTATGATACAATGAATCTGTAGTATAGGTAGAATAAATCTACGATAGGTTTACAAAACAGAAAGGATTAATTCCATGGAACCTGCATTTTTTTTAACAGTGTTAGTTATCTCCGCGCAAAGACCACAATTAAATGAGTCGGCTATGCTTTGCTCGGAGGTTATTAGTTCTTGAATTAGCTGATGCCATTTATATTCATTTGTTTTCCTGATATACAGTATGAGGATTATTTTGAGTATCATATTTTGGCATCGTTGGTTTAAGGACAGTGATCAGGAATAATTCGTTATTATGACTGCAGCAGCATTTGCCTGTCTGCAGTTTTTTATATTTTTGGCACAGCTCCTTTTATCTGTGATACATTCGGACAGAGCCTGTGCGTGGTTAACAACTTTGTTCATAGATAGATCAGCAGGAGCAAATGGGTTTGACTAAAGTAAGATGTGAGATAAGAACTGTCTGACGGGTAGCTGCATACCTGATCAGGCAGTTTTTGCGTTAATAGCCGGATAACAAGAAGATATAACTTTATTTGAAAGGAAAGAAATAGTATGATTTATCAGATCAATAACGGACTAGTAAGATATGCAGCAGATACCATACTAGATCATATCGATTTTGAAATACGAAATACCGAGAAAATCTCGGTGGTAGGGAGAAATGGCTGCGGGAAAACAACATTGTTCAAGCTGATTGCAGGAATTATACAGCTTGATAATCCAGACAGTGATGAGGAATGCAAAATCAGCAAAGCAGGAAATATAACCATTGGCTTCTTGCAGCAGATCAGTTTTGAAAATGAAGAGGCAACCGCAGAGGAAGAGCTGTTGAAAGCATTTGCGCCTTTACTTGAATGGAAGAAAAAGCTCGAGCTGTTATGCGTTCAGATGGAAACAGATCATTCAAAAGAGATGCTTGAGAGCTATGCAAGAACTCTAGAGCTTTTTGAATCACAGGGGGGCTATCAATATCAGTCAGAAATGGAAACCGTAGTTACGAAGTTTGGCTTTGACCTGGCTGATTTAAAACGGCCTATCAAAAACTTTTCCGGCGGACAGAGAACCAAGTTTGCTTTTATTCAGCTGCTGCTTAGCAAGCCGGATATACTGCTGCTGGATGAGCCTACGAATCACCTTGACCTGCCAACAATTGAATGGCTCGAAAGGTATTTGAAAGAATATCAAAAAGCTGTGGTCATCATTTCTCATGACAGGATGTTCTTAGATAAGGTGACAGAGGTTACCTATGAGATCGAATATGGAAGGATGACAAGATATCAGGGAAATTATTCAAGCTTTGTGAAGCAGAAACGCTTGAACTGGGATAAGCAGCAGAAGGATTATCAGCTGCAGCAAAAGGAGATCAACAGGCTGATGGTCCTGATCGAAAAGTACAAGCATCATCCGACAAAGGTTGCCATGACAAAGTCCAAATTGAAACAGATCGAACACATGGATATCGTAAAAGCGCCGGACAAATATGACCTGAAGACATTTCATGCAGAATTTCGGCCGGCCAGAGAAGGCGGGCAGGAAGTACTGCGGGTGAAAAAGCTTGTTATCGGATACAAGGAGCCGTTATGTGAAGTGAGCTTTGAATTAAAGAAAAGGCAAAGACTTGCAGTCATCGGAGAAAATGGAATCGGAAAATCGACATTGCTCAAGACACTCGTGGGGCAGCTTGCACCTCTTGATGGTGAATACTCCTATGGATTTCAGATTGACTCTGCTTATTTTGATCAGCAGCTTGCCCAGATTGAGAATGACAAGACAGTCCTTGAGGATTTTAGCGATGAATTTCCAAACATGGTGATAACAGAAGTGCGTTCCTCGCTGGCCTGCTTTTTGTTCACGCAGGATGCTGTGAAAAAGAAGGTCTGTCAGCTGTCCGGCGGAGAAAAGGTACGCCTGTGTCTCGCAAAGATATTAAAGAAAAGACCAAATCTGCTGATCCTGGATGAACCGACGAATCACATGGATATTGTTGGGAAGGAAGCACTTGAGGGTATGCTGGCTGATTATGAAGGAACCGTGCTGTTCGTCTCCCATGACCGTTATTTTGTTCAGCAGATAGCAGATTCACTGCTGATGTTTGAAGAGGGTAAGGTTACTTATTATCCTTTTGGGTATCAGGAGTACAGGGAGAAGCAGGCTGGAGCTGAAGATGAGAGAATGGCCGGAAAGAATACAGGGACAAAGCAATATGTATCAGATACCGATGATACCAAAAGATGGGACATGCGTGTGCTTGAAATGCGAAGGCGTGAAATCAGAAAACTGGAATCAATGATTGATGAAGCAGAGAGATTGATTAACTGTATTAAAGTGCAGATAGAAGATCCGGAAAATTCCTGTGATTATAAAAAGCTTGCAAAACTCACAGTTTTACTGACTGAGGAAGAAAACAGACTTGAGGAATATTTTGAAAGCTATATGA
>QKDK01000086.1 GCA_003252135.1 Clostridia bacterium | reverse complement strand
ATTCAGTTTTTCAATTCCGCCTCGCATGGAGATTGGCCGGTAAGCTGCCAGTCCATCAGCAGCAGCCTGCAGTGCTACATCATATTGAATAGCAAGGCAGAGTGCGGCAACAGCATTTTTTACATTATGATTCCCAAGAACAGACAAATGTATGGTGAGCTCTTTCGTATCAGGCAGATTGGGCATCTCCTTTACCGCTCCTTCGCCGATGCAGAACGTAAATGCAGTCCCTTCATTTGTCTGACTGATATCCCTGGCATAAAAATCATTTTTGCTTTCCAGTCCAAAGGTCAGAACCCGCATAGACTGCATTGCTTTCTTTGCTTTGTCATTCATTGAAACAACGGCAGGATTGGTCTTCAGCTGCCAGAGCATAGGATCATCGCCGCATACGAACAATATGCCCTGCTTCATCTGGCTGATGATGTCAAGCTTTTCCCTTACAATATTCGCTTTTGAACCCATCTGTCCAATATGTGATACGCCAATGTTAGTTATCAGCGCACATTCCGGTCTGGCAATGGAAGCAAGTTTCTCCATCTCCTTTTCCAGGCTGATTCCCATCTCAATAACTGCAAGCTCATAAGATTCATCCAGTGCAAGCATCATCTGTGCCAGTCCAATCTGGCTGTTCTTATTTCCTGCTGTTTTTAAGATCTTTCGTTGTGTGCCAAGCGCTGCAGCAACCATTTCTTTTGTCGTTGTCTTTCCGACACTGCCTGTTATCCCGATCAGAGGAATCATATAGCGCCCGCGGTATGTCTTTGCCAGTGTCTGAAGTGCTGCCAGAGTATCCTGTACATAGATAACTGTCAGTGCACCTTTTTCTTTCGAAACAAGGTCACTATACTTTTCAATAATTTTCTTACGTGAGGACAAGGTTACTCTCATCCCTGTCTGATAAGCATCAGCGATATAGTCATGCGCATCCACCCGTTCTCCGATCGTTGGAACAAATAGCGTTGCGGCATCACCTTCTTTTGAAGTAACACTGGTTCCTGTAATTACTGCATCCAAGTCACCGCAAAGCAATTCTCCGCTTATGATTTCGCACAGCTCTCTTACCTTCATTGCTATCATATCTGTTTGCCGCCTGTCTCTTTTATTATTTCATATATCATATCTCTGTCATACATAGGGTATTTTACGCCCTTGATTTCCTGATAATCTTCGTGCCCCTTGCCGGCAATCAGAATTACATCGCCCTTTTGTGCATTTGCAAGGCAATATCGGATAGCTTCTCTTCTGTCTGGAATTGTGACAAATGCGCCGGACTGTCTTTTCACCCCGATAAGAATGTCAGCTATGATATCATCCGGTTCTTCATATCTTGGATTATCTGAGGTTATCACCGTAAGATCAGCAAGTTTTGAAGAAATCTCTCCCATCTCAAATCTCCTGTCTTTTGACCTGTTGCCTCCGCATCCAAACATGCAGACCAGTCTTTGAGGTTTGTACTCCCTCATTGTAACAAGAAGGCTCTCCAGACTCATGGCGTTGTGTGCATAATCGATCATTACTGTGTACTGATTTGATACCGGTACAAGCTCTACTCTTCCTCGAACCTGGATTTTTGACAGTACATCCTGAATAAGCTTTTCTTCTATTCCAAGTCTGTCTGCAATAACCAGGGCAGTCAGAGCATTATATACCGTAAATGCACCCGGAATATTCACCTGTACCGGATAATTTTTCTTCCCGCTCACATTAAAATGCACGCCCAGTGTCCCGTCATTAGCATGCAGTTCGACCTGAACTGCATGAAAATCTGCTTCCTTATTTACTGCATATGTTGTTACAGTTTCACACTTGTTTCCTTTTATTATGTCATCGGCATAGCTGTCATCGGCATTGATTATACCGTGCCTGCATAGCTTAAATAATCTGCTCTTACATTCCAGGTACTCCTCGAAAGTTTTATGCTCCGCATCGCTGATATGATCTTTCCCCATATTGGTCAATACACCGATATAGAACTCGAACCCGAATACACGATACAGCTTCAAAGCCTGTGAGGATACCTCCATAACCACATGTGTAATTCCTTCTGCGATCATACGTCCAAACAGCTCCTGCAAAACATAAGATTCCGGCGTCGTATGGGAGGACGGAATTCTGGTTTCATTAATAATTGTTTCAATCGTTCCGATCAATCCGACAGAAAATCCTGTCTGTCTCAGCATTTCATAGACCATATACGATGTCGTTGTTTTTCCTTTTGTCCCTGTTATTCCGATGATGGTAAGCTTTTTTGCAGGGTGACCGAAAAATGCTGCAGACAGGGATGCCAGTGCTTTTCTTGTGTCTTCGACAATAATCTGTGTCACATCTTCTGAAAGTTCCAGTCTTTTTTGTGCTACAATGACCACTGCTCCTTTTGCCACTGCTTCCTTAGCATATTCATGACCATCAAAAACAGCACCTTTTATACATACAAAACAGGTAGCACCTGTAATCTCCATCCTAGTATCATAGACCAGCGCATCAACTTCCAGATCATCAGACCCCTGTTCCAGCTCATACTTCATGTCATGTAATAATTCATGCAATTTCATTATCTACACCTGCTTTCTCTATTCATATTTGAACATGAAAAAGGACGAAAGCCAGCACCTGCATTGGTACTGCTTATGTCCTTTTTTATCCAGAAGCAGTATTCATCCTATGCTTCTGTTCAAATTATCGTTCGTTTTAGTTTGACGGCATGGCATTATCTCCCCATAATTGCAGAGTATAAATGCTCATAGGATCTGGCTGAAGAGTTCCATGAATAATCCTTTGCCATACCTCTGTCGATCAGTTTATTCCACTCTCTTTTTTTATTATAGAAGATATCTTTAGCATATTGCAGCGTCGCAAGCATCTCATGCGCATTGTAGTTGGTAAAGCTGAAACCGATTCCTGAATTGTCATACTGGTTGTATGGTTCAACAGTGTCTTTCAGTCCTCCTGTCTCCCTAACGATGGGAACCGTTCCATACCGAAGGCTCATCAGCTGGCTCAGACCGCAGGGTTCAAAAAGAGACGGCATCAAAAATGCATCACTTGCTGCATAGATTCTATGAGAACGTTCATCTGAATAAAATATGTTAGCCGAGACACGGTCTCTGTATTTCCAGGCATAATGTCTGAAAAGATTCTCATATTTTGCTTCTCCGGTTCCAAGAATCACAAGCTGAACATCCTCCTGGCAAATTTCTTCGATTACACAATCGATCAGATCAAGCCCTTTCTGGTCTGTTAACCTTGACACAATACCGACCATAAAGGCTTTGGGATTAATCGTCAGTCCAAGCTCCTTCTGTAAAGCCATCTTATTCTTGAACTTTTCTTTTCTGAAGGTTATTGCATCATAATTCCTGGTAATCTGGCTGTCTAAGGCCGGATCATATTCCTCATAGTCGATTCCGTTCAGTATACCGCTCAGGACATTTGCTCTTGCCTTCATAAGCCCCTGCAATCCTTCTCCGTAAAACTCCGTCTGGATCTCCTGTGCATAGGTAGGACTTACGGTTGTAACATAATCAGAGAAGACAATACCGGCTTTCAGATAATTCGAGTTACCATATGCTTCCATCTTGTCAGGTGTAAAATAATACTCTGGCAGACCAGTAATATCCTTCACGCTCTTCTTGTCCCAGATTCCCTGGAATTTCAGATTATGTATGGTCATGACAGTCTTTATCCCTCTGAATATCTCTCCCTGCTGAAATCTTTCATTCAGATAGGCAGGAATCAGTCCCGTCTGCCAGTCATGACAATGAATGATATCAGGGCGAAAGTCAAGATGAGGTATCGCCGACAGAACAGCT
>QKDK01000351.1 GCA_003252135.1 Clostridia bacterium | reverse complement strand
TTGAAATCCCATAGGCACCAACAAAGATCCGCGACTATTGTTCAATTGGAAAGAATCACATTTAGAATCTTAGAAAAGCAGGTAGACTACAACCTGTTTTTCTAAACTCCTAAACCTGATACTTTCCTAAGTCATTATACCATATATTTTATTTTTATGATATGTTTACCATTACTTATCAGTTTTATCAGACACAACAGGTTGAATTTGATGCTCTCATCTGATAAAGTATAGGTAAGATGTCATTTGCCAGCTATTTCAGCTATGGTACGGCAAAGGCAATCATAATTTTTTAGCCATGGAGGTTGTGTTATGGAAAAATACCGTTGTTCTGTATGTGGTTATATTCACGAAGGTCCATTGCCTGACGATTTTTGCTGTCCTATCTGTAAGCAGACAGCCAGGGCTTTTGTGAAAGAAAGATATGGTGATGCACCAGTCAATAAATATACGGGAACAAAGACTGAACAGAATCTGAAGGAAGCCTTTGCCGGCGAGAGCCAGGCAAGGAATAAATACACCTATTTTGCCAATGCGGCGCAAAAAGAGGGATATGATCAGCTTGCGGAGCTTTTTCTGCAAACAGCCAGAAACGAACAGGAACATGCGAAATCATGGTTTGAAGAACTTGGACTGTTAAGCTCTTCTGCCGATAATCTCAAATCCGCCGCTGAAGGTGAACACTATGAATGGACCGATATGTATGTCCGCTTTGCGAAAGACGCAGAAGAAGAAGGTTTCCATGCCCTTGCTGTGAAGTTTAATCTCGCCGCTGCAATCGAAAAATCACATGAAGAACGTTATCTGAAATTACTGAACAGTGTGGAGATGCAGGCTGTCTTTGAAAAAAGTGATGAAGTCATGTGGGAGTGCCGGGTGTGCGGACATCTTGTTGCCGGAAAAAAAGCACCGCTTGTCTGCCCAATGTGCGGCTTCTCCCAGAGTTATTTTGAGATACGAAAAGAAAATTACTGATATATCACAGTATGTGAGCAATACCTGCTCCTTGTGATTTTATCACGGAAAATCCCGCTGATCATATGTTATTCTTGCAGTAGAGCAGCAAAGATAATAACATTTTGAAAGGCGGGATTTTTATGTCCAGTACAATTATAATCGGAAATGGTCCGGCAGGTGTTTCTGCTGCTCTATACACAATAAGAGCAGGCATCGAAACAACCATAATCGGAAAAGATGCAGGTGCACTTGAAAAAGCATCCGCTATTGAAAACTATTACGGTTTTGGAAAACCAGTCTCTGGAAAAGAACTGGTCCTAGAAGGTCTTGCAGGCGCAAGAAGGCTGGGTGTCCACATATTACAGGATGAAGTGCTTGGTATATCACTCTCCAAAAATTATACTGTTACTACCAGAACAAACGTTTATCAGTCTGACAGTATTATTCTAGCCACCGGAACTGGCAGAAAAGTTCCTGTCATACAGGGCCTGAAACAGTTCGAAGGGCGCGGTGTAAGTTACTGTGCAGTCTGCGATGCGTTCTTTTACCGTAAAAAAGATGTGGCTGTTCTTGGTTCCGGTGCATATGCATTGCATGAAGCACTTGAACTTCTTCCTGTGGCAGCTTCTGTGACACTGGTAACAAACGGTGAACCGCTGTCAGTCGAGATTCCGGACACAATCAAGCTGCAAACACAGAAAATTGCGGCATTGGAAGGCGGAAATCAATTAGAAGCCATACTGTTTGACGATGAATCCTCCCTTGAGGTCTATGGTCTTTTTGTGGCCTATGGATTTGCGCAGAGCACTGACCTTGCAAAAAAGCTAGGTGCAGTTACAGAAAAGAACAGGATTCATGTTGACAGACATATGGCTACCAGTCTGCCAGGACTTTATGCTGCTGGTGACTGTACCGGCGGACTGCTTCAAATATCAAAAGCTGTTTATGAAGGTGCTCTGGCAGGAACAGAAGTCATCTTGTATCTTCGCAAAAAGAATAAGGAAAAGACAGCTTAACACGATGAATCTATCCCGGATACTTTTCTTTTCGGACGGCATTCTTTACAATAACCATAAAGATACAGTTTGTGACCGAGTATAACAAAACCCGTTTCATCCTCGACATGCTGATCATAATTTTCCAGCGGACAGCCGTGAATTGTTACCATACGCTTGCATTCCAGACACACAAGATAGTGTCTGTGACCTACCTCATTCAACGCAAACATCTTTTTATCTTCATTCAGTATTTGAATTCTGGAAACCAGATCAGCTGTTTCCAGCGCTTCCAGTGTCCTGTATACAGTAGAAAGATTTGTCTGATATTCTTTTTCTTTTAATGAAAGAAAAATCTCTTCTGCTGTGACAGGACAATCTTTATCATGCATGATATCTAATATAGCCATTCTGCTTCGGGTGGTCTTCAGCCCTGTTCTTTTTAACTGATCCTGTAATAATATATCCTTATTCATCGCACTTTCATTCCTTTCCGCTTCCTATATCTTGTCCTTCCTGCTTTATAGGCAAATCCGGCAAAGTAGCTCAAAGCAGAAATTATGACGATACATGCCCCGGAAGCGATATTGAGGTAATAAGAGATCCAAAGGCCAGCCAAACAGAATAATATGCCGAATATTACAGCAAGCAGCATCCTGTTCTTTAATTTGTTCGAAAAAAATGCGGCCAGCGCTGCTGGTGCAGTTAAAAGTGACAGTACCATAATGATTCCTGCTACACGTATCATAACAACAACTGTCATAGCAATGAGGACAAGAAGCAGATATTCGAGAAATGTTGTCTTCATTCCTAGAATTGCTGCAAACTCATGATCGAACAGATATGCTTTCCAGTACCGGAAGAATGCACCGATCACTGCTGTCACGATTATTGTAAGGAACAGCATCAGCAGCAGATCTGATTTTGTGACCGAAAGTATATTTCCAAACAGATAAGAGCTCAGATCTGGCGGATAACCAGGCATCAATGCAATAAAAACAATACCAAGTGCCATCCCAAGTGACCAGAACAGACTGATGATAACATCAGATCTGGCTCCGCCCTTTCTTTTTATGTAACCAATACCAAAGGCAGCACTGACAGCGAACAGGAAAGCGCCTATGATAGGTTCAAATCCGAACAGATAGCCAAAGCCTACTCCTCCGTATGCTGTGTGTGCAATACCTCCGCTCATCATTACAAGTTTTTTTTCAACTACGATTACTCCGATAATACCACAGACAATGCTTGCCAGAATTCCGGCTGCCAGAGCATTCTGCAGGAACTGATACTCAAATAATGCTTTTAACAACAGCCAGACCCTCCTTTATGTTCATGATTCTGTAATACCCTGTGCGGCACGCCATGTGCGATCAGATCGACCGGACAGCCATACAGCTCCTTGACCACTTTTTCATTCATCTCTGGTTCTCCATGATAGACCAGATCCTGATTCAAACAGGCAAGCTTTTTTACTGTTGATGATATTGCGAGCAGATCATGAGTAACAAGAACTATTGTCAGTTCATGATTCAGTTCTTCCAAAAGTCCATATATTTTTTCTCTGGAACCGGCATCAACACTTGCAGTCGGTTCATCCAGAAGCAAGATTCCAGGATTTGTCGCCAAAGCTCTGGCAATCAGCAGACGCTGATATTCACCGCCTGAAAGTTCCATGATCTGTCTTTGATATAATTTTTCGATTCCTACACGCTCCAGCTGTGTATAGGCAAACTCCTTATCCTTCTTGGTATAGGCTGAAAAGGGATGCAGTCCCTTTTTCATTCTTCCGGTCATAGCTACCTCAAGAACAGAAATCGGAAATCTTCTGTCTACGTTTGAAAATTGTGGTGTATACCCTA
>QKDK01000066.1 GCA_003252135.1 Clostridia bacterium | reverse complement strand
ATCCGCAGAATATGTATATATGTATCAATATCATATATACATATTCTTATATTCTACCATACCTACATTTTTTGAGAACTACCCCAAAGGGTGGGTCTTTCGTGAAAAAGCGACAGGATATCTCCTGCCGCTTTCCAATCATATGGTATTGATTTATCTATTTCTCACATCGTAATCTCAAAATAGTCATTATCTTCTTCTAGATAACTCTGGTAATCCAGAATAAATTTTGCCAAGGTAAGCCCCGCCACAATCTCATTAGAACTGTCATGCGCCATGATCAGTTCCTTCAGTTTTTCCTCTTCATGGGTTCCTTTCCTTATTGCTTCAACCAGATAAAGATCCGATTCAGGGATGGTGCATCGGTTTTTATCAAGACACAGGAAAGCCTCCTCCTGTTCCCTTGTTATTGTCACTTTCCTCTTCCACTTCATATACCAAGCTCCTTTGCCATTCTTTCTGCCTCCTGCCTGTTACCAACTCCTAATTTACGATACAGGTTCCGATTATGGAATTTCAAAGTATTGTAGGTAAACCTGCACAATTCACAGACCTTTTTCGGTTCCACTCCCTTGCAGTAAAGCTGCAGGATTTGTTTTTCCGCATCTGTCAGTTCTTCTGTCAGTGTTTTTTGTACTTTCAAGTAATTTGGATAGTGTACTGCCATCCTCTGTGTCATATCGATCAGTTCATTTTCAAAGCTTTCCTCCACAGGGAGCAGCTCCATTTCCTGCAAGAGTGGTCTGATTGCCGCCCCTTCCTTTGCAACCAAGTTAAGAAAATGATACTCTTCGATTCTTGGCAATACCTGTGTCAGTGTCTCCTTCCAGTCTCCTAATTGCATCCGGTATTGAAGAATTGCCTTTAATACATCATTTTCCATATCCATATAGGTACGCTGGTACTTCTTAAAATAAACTGAGAGACGCTCAATTAGTGTCGCCGCTTCTTCATATCGCTCTAGGACCAGGTAAGTACGTACCTTCATTATATATTGATAACGGTTCATGATAAAGAATTCACGGAGTTCATTTGGTGCCTTGGTTTCCAACCATTCTTTTGCCTCTTTGATATTCCCCTCCAGAAGATCAAACCAGATCTCCATGGCAGTGATATTAGGAAGAAGTCTGTCTGCAGCCTCATTTTTTGCTTTTTCATTAAATTCTGTGAGCTGCATTCTTGCTACCTTAAGCTGATTTCGGCAGATATGGATCCGGCATAGGACAGCTGTCGCAACGAAGCACATCTCAATCTTCCCCCCCGTATCAGCTTTGGTATATCCACTGTTAAGAAGGGTCATGATTTCATAGACATCCTTCTCCCCTTTTTCGAAAAGACTTTCTGCCAGTGCGATATTGACAAGTCCCGCTCCCCATTTTCCAAGAATAAGCTCGATCGGTTTCTTCATGACCCTTGCCAGCTCCCTGTCTGATTTACTCCATTCACAGAAATCAAGTCCTCCATTCATGATGGATGGAAGATTACTGGTAACAGAGAATTCCGGCATCGTTATTTTTCGATCCAGAAGAGAGACTGCCACATTCTTCATAATGTCAACTAAGGAATGTGATCCTCTGTGCGGAAGAGCAATATCCAAATAAATAAGCCTTCGACGTGCTTCCCTTTTCTCCTCATGATCAGCAGCCACATTCTTCTCGAAGTATTTAAGCTTATCATACCAGTATTCACTGTTTTCCGGCTGCATCATAATGGAATACAGCATGCTGATTCCAGACATCAACACCGGTGATTTTTCTAATTGTTCCTTCGGCATTTTAAAATAATAGTTCCTGGTTTCAAAATAATGCCCTGATCCCGGATGCTTTTCTGCATTCCATATCAAAAGTCTTGATACCGATTCTCGATCCTCAATCTTATCATAGTAAAAAAGACCTTCTTCTATCCTGTCTCTTTTCTCATAATAGAGTCCCGCTCTGGCTAATACCCCTTTTTGCAGATCTCTGTTCTCCTCCAGAGACTGCTTCCATAATAGATATAGTCTCAACATGGGCAGCATCTCATAGGTTCCGTCTTCATGCTTGATCAAAAAGTCTCCGATTGCCATTGCTGTATGAAACAGCTTCACTGCCTGTTCTATTTCGGCTACAAACTCTGCAAATTCCACGTTGAAGCTATCAAAGTTCGCCACTGCCATAAGTAGCCTCTTCATATCAGATGGCCACTTTTCATAAAATGCCTTATCATAATAATGGAATACATCCAGTCTTGCTGCTTCTCTGACAACTTCCGAATAGCTGTCCTTATTCTGCATCTGATACGCAACCATCAGGGTACTGAGCGCATGGCCTTTCGTATTCCTATTGATTTCTGTAATCTGTTCCTGTAATAGCTTTACTTGAAACGTATCTAACAGCTTTTCTGTCTGTGCAGCATCTAGTTCCAGATCTTTTTTGTCTGCAAGAATAAACCGGTGTCTGATACAGGATGCCTTTAGCCATTCCGGTAATCTGGCACGTCCACTCATTAAAACCAGCTTATCTCCTCGTTCTATTAACTCATTGATATAATTTCTAGAGTTTTCATCTGTAATCCAGGTGATATCATCGATCACAACAATCTGTTCATTGATCCTTCCCGGTGATGGAAGTTCGGGAAGCCTTCCGCCTTCTCCGCTCAGCCATAGTACTGATTTCTTCCTGCAGTAATACCGGAGCGCCGAGGTTTTTCCATATCCCACCGGTGCAGATAGGTACAAAGGATAACCACTCTCTTCTGCAGTTTTTAATTTATTGTAGATTGCAGGAATTTTAATGTATCTATTATTCAATTAGTACTTTCCTCTTTTCTAGTTATTCATTTGTGTCGTAATTTCCTTTTCTCAAGAAAATTAATTGTAGACAATGCTAATGTTATTCTACCACAAATTTCAAATTTGTGAACTACCCCAATGGGTGGGTCTTATACTCTCGACCATGTCACCAATCTTGCACACCATATTTGATAAATAACGACATACAACAACAGCGGATTTTCTATGAACCCCACAGAAAATCCGCTGTTTAAACACTCATGCTCTCCCGTTCTTATAGATACGAATCTCTCAAAGAACGTACTTTTAACTTAATAACTTTGTCATTTATATTACTAATTTTTTCTTTTTTCAAAACAATCAACTTTTTCTCACGGTCTGTTATATGAAAGTAATTTTCTTCAAAGACAGGATTACCTTCGATTAAATCCAATTCTACAAACGGAGTAAAACTATTCGCTGACATGTGGATGTGGTATTCTTGATCAAGCTCTTTTATTTCAGTCATAAACATAGGCTTGGGCAGTTTCATATATTTATACGGAACAAAGGTTTCCACTTCAATGCTTGTTTCTCCCGCTCCGTAGTCGAATCTGATTTCTGCAAACACCTCTTTTTCCCTGCCCAATATTCTTTCTTTATAGTCTTTCTTCTCCCCTATGCCAACACTCAATGCAGGTATGGTAAGCTCTTCTTCAAACGACTCTAGGATATCAAAATGAATGGTTTTTAAAGTATATGTCACCTTAACGACTCTATCTTCCAAGGTTTCGTTTTGCACATATGCCTGAATATCGGCTCCTTGTTTTTTTATGCTTCCGGCTACCGGAGCATAGAATTTTTTCGCCATATAGTGCAGTGCTTTGTAACGTCCGTAATAATCAATACTAGACCAGGAAGCTACCGGCCAGTTATCATTAATCTGCCAGTAAAGGGTTCCCATACATCTGCCCCTGTTCCTTCGCCAATGCTCTACGCCGCTTTTAATTGCCACTCCCTGCAAGATCTGGCTGACATAGGTAAGGCTGTCCAGATCCTTGGGATAAC
>QKDK01000003.1 GCA_003252135.1 Clostridia bacterium | reverse complement strand
AACCACAGGACGTTAATTCTAACTAGAGAATTATAACATGTGCTGTCACATCCATATCAAAAACATCTCCTATAGTATGCTCAATCTTCACATCGCGCATTGTTATATTCTTTGCATTCCTTATAAAGAACCCTGCAGCTTTTGTCGGCTCCATATATCCCATCATAGCCGCAAGAGCAGGCTTTTTATTCGGATTCATCCTGACATGACAGTTGGAAAATGTAATATTCTCTATATTGCTTTCCGGCAATCCATAGATAAATCCTGCCATAGCTTCCGCATCATTTACAAAAACATTGCTGATCAGGATATCTCTTATGACCGGAGTCCCATCATCAACAGGATAAGGTTCCTTATCCCAGACATACTGTTCATTCCCGTTCTTCCCGCAAAAGTAATACATATTGAAGATAAAAGGACACAGGACTCTGTCCATCATTATATTGCTAAACGTCATCCGCTCCATCGCTCCGCCCCGGTGGCGTCTGGTCTTCAGCCGTATCCCTCTGTCGGTATCCTGGAAGGTACAGTTGGAAACAGTCACATTACGAATACTGCCGCTCATCTCGCTTCCAATGACTACTCCGCCGTGTCCGTGAAGCATATTGCAGCCCGTTATGGTAATATTCTCACAGGGGACTTTGTTCGGCGTCTCTTCAGTTCCTGATTTTATGGCAATACAGTCATCCCCTACATCAATCAGGCAGTCGGCAATCCTGACATTCTGACAGGAATACGGATTGATGCCGTCAGTATTGGGAGAATCTGCCGGATTCTTAATCGAAATGCCCTGGATACTGACATCCTGACAATACGCCGGGTGTACAGTCCATGCCGGTGAGTTGGTCAGGTGTACCTTTGAGAGACGCACTCTGCTGCATTCATAGAAACAGATCAGGTAAGGGCGTGCTGCATCAAGCTGTCTGCGCTCTTTCCACCAGCGGGCACCATTCCCGTTTATGGTTCCATACCCTGTAACTGCAACGTTTTTCTCTCCTCTGGCATAGATGCACGGCATATGCATCTTCATGGGAACTCCCTCAAATTCTATATCAATGATTTCATAATTCTCAATATCATCTGTAAAGTTAATTACAGCTCCGCTTTCCAGATAGAGCTCCATGTCGGAAGTCAGCTTTATGGAACGTGTCAAATAGTTACCTTTTGGAACGATCAGTGTCCCGCCGTTCTCTTCCCTGATTTTTGCAACTGCAGCTTTAAAGGCGTTGGTCCAGTCACTTTGTTCTGATGTATTTCCAATAAAATCACAAATGTTGTATTCCTTATGCATATCATAACTCCTTATTCTTTATACCGTCAGCGTTCATAGGTTACTATATAAAATCTCTGTAAACTCTCCGCTCATGTCCCTGCCTTCTCCCTGATAAACAAAACATCCTGCCATTGCTCCTGTAAACCTTTTTCCACAGGAAATACCCTCATCACACAGATAATAAACATCCGGCAGAACCGCAAATTCCTGCTTTCCCTTTATCCCATTGACAAAAAACTTTCGCTCCAGACCATGGGTCTCAATACAAAGCGTCACTTTCGTTTGTTCAACACCTAAAACATTCGTAAGATCTAGACACCTTATAAAGCAGGTCTTATTCAGAATATGTTCCCACAGGCATAAAGCAGGACCGCCGTCTCCCATCCGTATTCCATAAACAAGATATGTGTTTTCATCATAATAGCAGGTCAGGCCATAATATTGCCCGGCTTCCATCTCCTGCAGCTGTATCGTGCTTTGAAAGCTGAAATGAAAGCTCGTCTGTCGTCGCAGCAGCAGATTCCTTGCATATTTTGAATCAAGATCTTTCCTGCTTCCCTTTATCCTGATCATCTCTGATATTCTTTTGATTGCATCTTTTTCAATGCTTCTCACAGTCCACCAGTCCTCTTCCATATAAAACCCTTGAAATACACCTTGGTGCATATCTTTAACAGGTGTTGAACCGGGTGAAGTCATCGGTTTTCTCTGTAAGATCCCCGGTCCCCTCCCATCATTGATCAAAGGCCAGCCATCTGCTGTCCAAGTAAGCTTATTCAGCATGGTCTCCCTGCCGAGGAACCCGTATTTACCTTCCCATTTTCGTGAACACAGATACACAATATACCATTCACCATCCGGTGCCTGAACCGGTTTCCCATGTCCGCAGCATTGTATGACAGACTTTTCATCAGCCTGTTGTAATACCGGATTGTAAGGACAGGGTATATAATTACCAAACAATTCTCGCGCTCTTGCAACAGATATTCTGTGACCTTCTCCTGTCCCGCCTTCAGCCTGGAACAGGTAGTACCAACCATCCTTATAAAGCAGATGAGACCCTTCCGGTGCACGTTTCTGATGACCATAATATAAAAGTTTTGCCTCTGAAAGCTGCTGCTTTCCGTCCGTACTGATCTCGAAAGCTCTTGCTCCCCGATTTAAAATCATATACCTTCGATGATCGGTATCCGTAAAAATGGAAGGATCTATGCCGTCTTCATCAAGAAAAACAGGTTTTTCATAGGGACCTTCCGGATACCTGGAGGAAGTGATCATTTGCTTCCGGTATACTGTCCCTGTATCATTCAGCCGATATGTGGCTGTTATATAATACCTGCCTTCAAAGTAAGAGATATCCGGTGCCCAGTATCCTCTTCCTCCTTCTAATGCATCAAGTCCTGCCCATTCAGCATTGGTTATCGCATATCCTACAGTCTTCCAGTTCACCAGATCCTTTGAATGTGAAATCGGAATACAGGGAAAAAACACAAAGGATGAATTGACCATATAAAAATCTTCACCGACACATACTATCGAAGGATCAGGATGCATACCTGTCAGAACAGGATTTCGGAAAAAATCTTCATAAGGTGCTCCGCAATACTTCTCCAGGTATTCTTTTATCTTGATAAATCCAGACTTCACTGCCAGATCAAATGGAGTGACAAGTTCAATATCACCATGCAGTGGATCCATTCCGACTTTTTCAACAAGATACTCAACAAGTTCGGCATTGCCGGATTGTACTCCATAATATAAAATGTCACGGTTCTTTTCATCAGTCATATTCATACTAGCTCTCGAATACTCGACAATATAACGTAGTACAGGCAGGTTACCTGAGCTTGCAGCAAGAAAGGGCGGCCATACGCCATGTATCGGCTCCTCAATCAGTGCGGGATTCATAAGCAGAAGTTCCCTGACTTTTTCCAGATTATTGTTGTCTATAGCTTCTTTCAGTGTCATACGCACTCCTATCTCTATTCTCCTATCTCTATTCTCCTATCTCTATTCTCCTATCTCTGTTCTCCGATCTCTGTTCTCCGATCCGAGTGCAAGACTTCACAATATTACTGCGTCTTCAAAAAAAATATTATCAGTAAAATCATCCTTTTTATCATATCACATACAATTACGGATGAACAGATTAAATACCCAAATGAAATTTTACCTGTTGTCTGTTGCTTATATGAATGCTATAATAAACATATGTTTGGCTGTCGCACAGCCCACACCAGATGAAAGGCAGGACAATATGAACAGTTTTATCAACTTGAACTCAGAACAGCAGCGGGCTGTTCTTCATGATAAAGGACCACTGCTGATTCTTGCAGGTGCAGGATCAGGAAAAACCAGAGTCTTAACGAACCGTATGGCTTATCTTATGGAGGAAAAGGGTGTGAATCCCATCCATCTGCTTGCGATAACCTTTACCAATAAAGCTGCCAGAGAAATGAGAGAACGCGTCGATTCTCTGGTAGGCTATGGCTCAGAGTATATCACAGTCAGTACCTTTCACTCCCTGTGCGTTCGTATTCTTCGACGTTTCATAGATCGTATCGGATATTCACAAAGCTTTACCATATACGACACAGATGACCAGAAGACTTTGATGCACGAGGTCTGCAAGTATCTTGAGATCGATACCAAAAACGTGAAGGAACGAACTCTTTTACATGCCATTTCATCAGCAAAGGATGAACTGATCTCACCTGAGGAATACGATACAAGGGCACGCGGTGATTATAATAAGCAGCGATATGCCAATGTATACCGTGAATATCAGAAGCGGTTAAAGACGAATAATGCACTTGATTTTGATGATATAATCTGCAAGACTGTTGAACTGTTTACCAGCGACCTTTCTGTTCTTGAGTATTACCAGAACCGGTATAAGTATATCATGGTAGACGAATACCAGGATACCAATACTGCTCAGTTTCGTCTTATCAGCCTGCTTGCATCTACAAGAAACGAAGCCGGAGAAACTGAGCACAATCTATGTGTTGTCGGCGACGATGACCAGTCGATCTATAAGTTTCGCGGTGCGAACATTAGAAACATTCTTGAGTTCGAGGATCAGTACCCCGACACAAAGGTCATTCGTCTGGAGCAGAATTATCGTTCCACAAAGACCATTCTTGATGCTGCCAACCAGGTGATCCGGAATAATTTCGGGAGAAAAGATAAGACGCTCTGGACCGATAATGAAAAAGGCGATCCCATTATTTTTATGCAGTACGAGCATGACTACGAAGAAGCCGCAGCCATTGTCAATGAGATCGAGAAAGAGGTCATGGAGGGAAATTATGCCTATCAGGACTTTGCCCTTTTATACAGAACCAATGCACAATCCCGTATTCTTGAAGAAAAATGTGTCCAGCGCGGGCTTCCTTATAAACTGGTCGGCGGTGTGAACTTTTATCAGCGCCGGGAAGTAAAGGACATTATAGCCTATCTGAAAACAATTGATAACGCCAGTGACGGTATTGCAGTGAAACGAATCATTAATGTCCCCAAACGCGGAATCGGACTTTCAACTATTGATAAGCTGCAGGAATTCGCAGATCTTCGCGATATGACATTCTACGATTCACTATGCAGTGCTGACAGCATGATATCGATCAATGGCGGAACTAAAACCAAATTAAATCAGTTCGCAGCATTAATTACAGGTCTGCGACAACATCTGTATCTTCCAGATGCCTCCTTAAAAGGCGTTATTGACGAGCTATTAGAGGCAACAAAATACCTTGAATACCTGTCGACACAGTCGGAATCAGAGGATGAATATAATGACCGTGTAGCAAATATTAATGAATTGATCAGCAAAGCTGCCTCATTTCAGGAAGAAACTGAAGAGTCATCTGCAGAACCTGCCACATTGAGCCGGTTTTTAGAGGAGATTTCGCTGGTCGCTGACATTGATTCTATGGAAGATGGTGTCAACACAGTCACACTGATGACATTGCATAGTGCCAAGGGGCTTGAATTCCCCTGCGTATATCTTTGCGGTATGGAGGAAGGTATTTTCCCAAGTTACATGTCCATCAACGCAGAAGACCCAGTATCAGAAATTGAAGAGGAACGAAGGCTCTGCTATGTCGGTATCACAAGAGCAAAAAAGAAACTGTCAATCACCTGTGCCAGACAACGTATGCTCCGCGGAGAAACTCAGTTCAACCGGCCATCCCGTTTTATCGAAGAAATTCCGAGGTTCCTGTTAAGCAAGAAAGAACCTACACAGAAAAAAAGACTGGCCGATGAAGATCATAAAAGCTTCTCTTTCCGAGACCTGTATCAGGATGCTCCGAGATCTTTGAATCCTATTTCTTTTGAAAAACCAAAACCGGTCTTACCGCCAGTCAAGCAGTTTTCAAGCTCGACCCTCGGCTGCCTGTCCTATGAAGTCGGTGATAAGGTAAAGCATTTGAAATTTGGTACAGGCACAGTTACCGCTATAACAAAAGGCGGAAGGGATTATGAAGTCACGGTGGAGTTTCCGGTTCAGGGAGTTCGTAAAATGCTGGCTTCCTTTGCAAATCTGACAAAGTTGGATTAACAGGATCAGTATATGTTTTTGTGTGTTTCCTAAGAAAAACACAAAGAAAAATATGGTTTTTTTGATTTTCTGATAGTAATCGCAAAATAAACATGGTATAATATATACAGTTAAATACAAATTTTGAAAATATTCCACCCTAAAAGAAAGGACGTGCTGCTATGATAAACAAACTTGGCGATATTCTCTCAGAGAAGAAAATGAAGGATCTTTTTGCAACATCAAAAATTAATGAGCTTTTACATAAAAAAGATCCCATTGAAGAAAAGAAGCACACTTTAGTCTTCATCCTTGCCATTATCGGTGCTGTTGCTGCTGTAGCTGCCATTGCTTATGCAGTATATCGTTTTGTAGCTCCTGATTATCTTGAAGATTTCGATGATATTGATGATTTTGATAATTTTGAAGATGAAGAAGCAAAATCCGAAAGCGGTGAATAATCGCAGTTATATACAACGCAATATCTTATTTAAGCAATATCATGTAAAAGCAATATCTTTTTTATGTAATGTTTGAATAAAGTAATAAATATTGCTTACAATAACATAAAAAGTCAGGCTGTTGAAGATACCTTCAACAGCCTTTTATTTCATCTTCTGTCACAGACAGCTCTCTCTCGTCCAGATCCTGCTGAACCATGCATAAGAAGGGAAGATACCCTCCATTCTTAGCAGAAAGACAATATCTTTCATTAAGCTCCTCATAACGAAAGCTTTTCCTTCCGCCTTCCTTAGCACGCTCCCAGAAGTAATTCAGTTCTTTCAGTCTAAGATAGTAGTACCTGTCCTTTTTTGAAAAATATAAAAGTAAGAACGCGATTCCTCCCTGCTGTTCAAAATCACGCATAAAATCAACCTGGTGCTCATGAATATTCTGCAGGGCAAAAAGGTCAGTCGCACATTCTTTGGCATCAAAACATACAGGGATTCCCTGTACGACTCCGATATAATCTACAGTGCTCTTTTTATCAAAGTAAGCTAATGTAATATGCCTGCTTGCTTTATCAATTTCAATTGGTGTAATAGGTGTCGGAACCTTCTGAATAAGCGCCAGTTTGCTCTCACGCATTTTATCAATTGTAAAGTTTATCATTTCCTCCAGATAGGAACCGCGAAGTCCCCTAGAATTCCATAATGGCATTGATATTCCTCTTTTCTCCAGACCTTTTCCTGAGCCCTCATATCTGCTTACTCATATAATCCTACTCATATCCTCTTACTCATATCCTCTTACTTATATCCTCTTACTCATATCTTCCTACTCATATCTGCTTACTCATACAGCTGATAACGCTCCAATTGCTTCTTAAAATCCTGCGGCAGAGGAGCAAGTATCTTTTTCTCTGATAACGCTGTTAGTCCTTCCTGCATATAAGGGAATTCGACACGGTATGAATGCAGCATCTGGCGTTTTTGTTGTTTTCCTCCATACTTGACATCTCCTGTGATAGGATGTCCAATGCTTGCAAGATGAGCCCGTATCTGATGCGTTTTCCCAGTGATCAGCCTGACCTCCAGATAGGTCATCCCTTTTGATACACATAACGGCCTGTATTCTGTAAGAATATAACTTTCTTTATCTTCTGCTCCGGTATTTCGGGTGTTCTCCATAGTGTCTGCCTTGCTGTATGCCATGCTGTGTGCCATGCAGTCTGCCCTTGCAGCTGCCTTTGTATCAGTCTTCAGAGTCTCTTTGTTGCTGCAGCTTCGTATTGTGACTTTATTGGTCTTTTCATCCTTGTGTAAATAACCTTCTATTCTGCTCTCACTTCGAAGTTCACCTTCAACAATACAGCGATAATACTTTCCCATCGTGCGGTTACGCATCAGTTCAGCCATATCCTGCAGTCCTTTCAGACTTTTTCCGGCGACAACAAGGCCGCTGGTATTTCTGTCCAAACGGTTGCATAATGCGGGATGAAAGGTCATCAGTTCCTCTTCTGTCAAGGTTCCCTGCTGCAGAAGATATAAAGTCAGATATTCAACGAGCGATATATCCTCTGGCTTTGCTTTTTGAGAAAGCATCCCAGCCGGCTTATTGATCATGATTATATCTTTGTCCTGATAGACGATATCAAGATCAGCTGGTCTGTTTCTTCGCTCAGTATCTGGGGTCCTTGACCTGTCTGCATTCTTGTCAGTATATTCATCTTTCGTAAAGCTCCTCGTACCCTTATCATATGATTTTTCAGCACCAGTCATCTTGGCAAAAGTATCATCAGACAGGAACAGCTTTATTTCATCTCCAAGAACAAGGATTTCATTTCCCTGTGCTTTCTTTCCGTTCAGAACAAAATTCTTCTTGCGGAGCATTTTATAGATAAAGCTTTTATCCGCATCCCTGAATATTTTATGTAACAGCTTGTCCAGTCGCTGACCTGCTTCATTTTCTCTGACAAGAAATTCTTTCATTCGAGTCCAAGTCCTTTCCAGTCCATTGCCTCATAGGTCTCCAGAAAATAATCGGCCATCTCTCTTTTTCTTGCCTCTTCCTTTCGGGAATAGTCATCCTGCACTGCACAAACGCGCATTCCTGCATTCTTGCCCGCCATAATGCCCATCGTTACATCCTCAAAGACCAGACATTTTCCGGGATCTGTATTCAGTCTTTCTGCAACATGCAGATAAATATCCGGAGCCGGTTTTCCCTTCTCCACTTCACATGCTGTATGCACTTCATCAAAATAATCTTTTATATTCAGGCAATGCAGTGCTGTATCAAGTAATTCTTTTGAATTGCTCGTTGCAATTCCAGTTTTGATATTTTTTTCACGGAGCAGATTTAGTAAATCCAGGACACCTGGTTTTAACGGAACCTCCTTTGCATATTTCTCATATGCCATCTCATTCCATATCTGTTTGATCTCATCAACCGATTGCTCCAGTCTGAAATACTCCTTAAAATAATCCGCTGTTTCTGAAAAACTCATTCCTTCTATATTAGCCTGAAGGCCTTCCGGAATCTCAATATTGTACTTTGCCAGAAACTCTATATCAATGGCTTTCCACATCCACATAGAATCAACCAGCGTACCATCCAGATCAAATATAACTGCTTCTATATTCTGAAACATCATAACCTCAATTCTGCGCCGCTTCTTTTCTTTGCAATTTTTGGCGCTTACCTGCAAAGATTTATTTTACATTTCCTGTAATCCAAAGTTCTTATATTCCATCAGTTTCGCAATTTCATCTGCGTTCAGGCTTCTGTATTCCCCGGCAGAAAGTGTTTCATCAAGAGTCAGAGGTCCAAGACTTATCCTTTTTAAAAATTTTACAGGTTTTCCGACAGCTTCGAACATTTTCTTTACCTGATGAAATTTTCCTTCCTGTATGGTCAGTAATATTTCTGATTCTTCGGCCTGTGTAAGGATCATAAGACTGGCAGGCTTTACTACAATCGTATCGTCAATCTTCATACCGGCTTCAAACAGCGCAGCATCCTCCCTGGTAACACAGCCGTCGATCCTGGCATAATAGGTTTTATCAACATGCTTTTTCGGTGAAAGCAGCAGGTGCTCCAGTGCCTTATCATTGGTAATCAGCATCAGTCCTTCTGTGTCTTTATCCAGTCGTCCTATAGGGATCAGCCCTTTCCTTGAAGATTCGGTAATCAGTTCAACAACAGTCTTGTCAAATCTGTCTGATACTGCAGATACGACTCCTTGCGGCTTGTTGAGCATATAGTATTCAAACTTCTGATAGGTGATAAACTCCCCGTTGACTGCTATCTGATCAACTTCAGGATCGACCTTTGCTTCTGGCAATGAGACAATATTTCCGTTAACACTTATTTTTTTCTTTCTGATCAAATCCTTTACCAATGTCCGGCTCCCAATTCCAAATTCAGTAAGAAACCTGTCAAGCCTGATTAATCCCATATTTTTTCCTCATTCCTGCGCTGATCTTTGCACATATCAAGTCTGAACAAGCGGTGACGCGTGAGGCACAAACTTGTTTGTGAAAGAATCATCTGTTTTTACTTATTTAAAAACCGAAAATGATACTCATACACTTTTGTCGGCGGTTCAGGATAGTCGTAAGTTTTGCTTACATATAGCGCCATCCGGGCAGGTATTTGTTTTTCAGACTATTGTTCTGACATTTTGCCCAGCCAAGCGGATAATCATCAACACAGACAAGAACCCATCCATCCTTGCACGGTTTCTTTGCTTCCAGCGCTTCACACTTTAAATATCTGAGTATATCCGGATCCTTTGCCGGAAGCGAATAAACAGCGTCGTACTGATCTGCCATCAGCGCACAGGCAAGTGCCTGACTTGGCTCGAAACGGTTCTTTTTCATTTCACCCAGGAATAGACCTGAACGAAGAATCCGAAGCCCTTTCATATCTATATTACAGTCAGGAAGCAGAAAGAGCTTGTCATCCCTGACCTGTATTCTCTTGACATCGATCTCCAATGAAAGCCTTCCAAGGAACTCACTCGCTTCTTCAGATATCAAGCTCTTAGATGAATTTCTGCTATCGCTCTGTGTCCTTTTACTTTTCCAACCGGTGTCTTCTGTCTGTATCTGTTCTGCAGCATTATCAGTCCCTGCATTCGCATCTTTTTGCAGCAGCGCAACAAAATGCCCTTCTCCCTTTATTTTATGCGGCCAAAGCCGTACAGTATTGACCAGCTCTCCGGTTCCCACTGCATCCGGCACCCAGGCAGGGTTCCCGGTGGAAAAGCCTGTAAAATCCCTGTCTTCCTGCTGCACCTGCCTGCTTATGGCAGGAATCAGATGCATATCGGGATATTGATTCAACATTGCCTGAATGGTACCTTCATTTTCTTGCGGTGAGAATGTACAGGTCGAATACAGCAGGCAGCCGCCCGGCCGTAACATCTCAATCGCTGCCGGTAATATCTCCATCTGCAGCTTCTGATAGTAGCTCACACCATATTGTTCCCAGTTTTTAATAATCGCCGGGCTTTTCCTGAACATTCCTTCTCCGGAGCAAGGTGCATCAACAAGTATCTTATCAAAATATCCGGAGAAATAATCCGCAAGTTTTGCCGGTGCCTCACTCATGACAAATGCATTCCGTACACCGAAAAGTTCCAGATTTTTAAGCAGTGCCTTTGCTCTCGAATTACTGATATCATTGGAGACCAGGACACCTTCTCCCTGAAGTCTTGCCGCTAATTCTGTACTTTTTCCGCCCGGCGCAGCACAAAGATCCAGCACTCTGTCACCAGGATTCACTGGCAGCAGGCTGGCCGGAGTCATTGCACTCGGCTCCTGAAGATAATAAAGTCCGGCATAATAGTAGGGATGCTTGGATGGCTGTTCTCCCTCGTAATAGAATCCGTTGGTCACCCATGGTATCTTTTGAAGAGCAAAAGGTGATATCTCTTCAAATCTCTGCGGACTCAGTTTCAGCAGATTCACCCGCAGTCCATTGTAGCTTTTCTGTCCAAAGGATCTGATATAATCCTCGAACTCATCTGAAAGCTGCTGTCTGATTCTATTCACATAGGAATCTGGTAGTTCTGTCATTTGTTCCTCCACTTTCTAGTGACTGCTTATTTTAAACTCTGTGCACGATATCCCTCTGAAATCATGTCCAGCTCTTTATGAAAACGTGTTAGCTGCATGATATCTTCGGTCTCATATATTTTCAAAAATTCATCCTGTATCTTAAGGACTTCTCTTTTGTTGGCAACTTTATACAGATTCTGAATATTCGTGAGAATGTCTGCCACAATACTGGCCTTCGCCTGAAATGAGTTCTGCGCATCCATAATCTCTTCACGCACCTCGGACATCTCTTCATCAAGTACCACGATGGCTTCGGAAGCATTCAGCAAACGCTTTTTCAAATTTTCCGGCATATTCTTCTTATACTTATACTGAAGTGAGTGTTCGATCGTTGCCCAGAAATTCATCGCCAGTGTACGGATCTGGATTTCAGCAGTCAGTTCCTTGGGACCGTCCGACAGCTCCACTGTATATAATATGTTCATGTGATAACTTCGATAACCGCTTTCCTTCCGCTCAGCAACATAGTCCCGTTCACTGGTGATCTTCATATCATTACGCTGCTTGATCATCTCGACCACTCTATAGATATCATCTACAAACTGGCAGATTATTCTGATACCTGCAATGTCATCAATCTCTTCTTCGATTCTCTCCAATGGTATCTGTTTTTTCTGTGCTTTTTCTAAAATACTTGATATTGTTTTAACACGCCCCATGACCTGCTCAATCGGTGAATATAATCCTTTGTTCCGGTAAGAGGTCTTCATGTGTTCAAATTTAATCATGATTTCATCAACAGCCAACACATAAGGATCTAATATTTCTCGCCAAAGTTGTATTTCCATACTCAGCCTCCATGCTACGATTTATTTTAAGACGTGAATGACACAAATCCGGCGTAGCCCGGACTTGCCGGTCAACTGTTACTATTGACCACATCCCCCATAATTTATTGCCTTCTGACCCAACTATGAGTATAGCACATATGTTCATGATTTTCTATTATTTTACCAAACTTTAATAAGAATTAAAAATCTTATCAACCATCAGCTGCGCATTGCTGTCAACAGTAAGTATGCCTGCTCCATCTGTCCATGTAAGAATATATATTTTGAATACAAAAAAGAGCTTCCGGTGATACTACCAGAAACTCTCATTGTTGCATGTTCAATAAAGCACTATTCTATTATACTCTTTTCAGATATTCACCAGATCTGGTATCGATAGAAATCTTGTCTCCCTGTTCAACAAAAAGCGGAACATAAACTACTGCACCGGTTTCAACAGTTGCAGGCTTGGAAGCACCTGTTGCTGTATCACCCTTAAAGCCAGGTTCTGTTTCTGTGATAACAAGTTCAACAAACAACGGCGGTTCAATGGAGAATACAGAGCCCTGATGGGAAAGCATCTTCACCATATCATTTTCTTTAACGAATTTTAACGCATCGCCAACCTGATCATCGGTCATAGCGATCTGGTCAAAGCTTTCAACGTTCATAAAGTAATTCAGGTCTCCATCTGAATACAGGAACTGCATATCACTTCTTTCAATATGAGCCTGCGGATATTTATCAGTCGGACGGAATGTCTTTTCTACAACTCCACCATTCTTAATGTTCTTTAATTTCGTTCTTACAAAAGCAGCACCTTTTCCTGGTTTAACATGCTGAAATTCGATAATCTGGAAAACGGAATTATCAATTTCCAATGTTATTCCATTCCTAAAATCACCTGCTGATATCATAAAATATCCTCCTTAGAATTTGACTACATTTAAGTGTATAATAAAGCCGCATTTTTTTCAACTACTTTTTATATTTCAAGCAAATGTTTTGGCGAATGTGTGAGGTTTTCACACCCTTTTTCGGTAATAATGACAAGGTCTTCGATTCTTACACCACCAAAATCCTTAATATAGATTCCCGGTTCAATGGTTAGTGTCATATTAGGCAGCAAGATTCCTTCGTATTTCATTGATGCTCTCGGTTCTTCATGGATGTTCAAGCCGACTCCATGTCCAAGGCCATGACCAAAGCAGCCTTCAAATCCAGCTTTATAGATGATATCTCTGGCAATAAAATCTGCTTCAAGGCCTTTCATGTTCGGTCTTACCTGTGCCAGCGCAGCTTCCTGTGCCTGCAGTACCACATGATAGATCTCTTTCTGCCTGTCACTGGCAGCACCTACAACTATAGTTCTGGTCATATCGGAACAATACCCCTGATAGATGCATCCAAAATCCATCGTTACAAAATCACCAGTCTCCAGCGGTTTTGTCGTCGGTACAGCATGGGGAAGTGCCCCATGTATACCAGAAGCTACGATCGGGTCAAAGGAATTACCGGAAGCACCGTGCATCTTCAGCCCAAATTCAAGACGGGCCGCAATCTCAAGCTCGGTCATACCCGGTTTGATCACCTTGCAGATCTCTTCAAAAACAATATCACCGATCTGTTCAGCTCTGCGAATCAGATCAAGTTCTTCTTTTGTTTTGATCATACGAAGGCTGTCAAATTCAAGGCTGAGCGGAACAAGTTCAGTATCTGCAAGCTCCTTCTGCCATGCAGAAAAAGATGAAACAAGTACATGGTCTGCTTCAAATCCGATTCTTTTGGCACTTTCTGCTTTTGCCAGCTCAGCAAGATTCTTCGCGTATCCAACCTGAGTAATATCAAGAACCTCACAATTCTTCGCTTCATCCTGCGCCTGATATACATATCTGAAATCGGTCAATATGACATGCTTCTTTGCCGAGATGTAATAAATGCCGGTATCTCCGCAGTAACCGCTCAAATATCTTATATTATCTTTGTTGGACAGTATAACAGCATCCAGTTTCTTTTCATCAAAAATCTGACTGATCTGATCTTCCTTCATCTTATCTC
>QKDK01000136.1 GCA_003252135.1 Clostridia bacterium | reverse complement strand
AATTCTGGGCACTGAAGGATATCACATTTTCGGTCGAAAAAGGCGAACGTGTCGGTATTGTTGGTCTGAATGGTGCGGGGAAGAGCACGCTATTGAAAGTCATAGCAGGCGTATTGAAGCCGACGGAAGGAAGTGTAATGACAAAAGGCAGTGTTGTGCCTCTTCTGGAGCTTGGTGCCGGCTTTGACAAGCAGTATACTGGTGCCGAGAATATATATCTTTATGGTGCGATGCTTGGATATTCACGTCAGTTCATGAAATTAAAGTATGATGAGATCGTAGCTTTTTCAGAGCTGCAGGAATTCATTAATGTACCGGTAAAAAATTATTCATCAGGCATGAAATCAAGGCTTGGTTTTTCGATTGCCACGGTCACGAAAGCAGACATTCTGATTCTTGATGAAGTGCTGTCTGTCGGAGATGCCAAATTTAAGAAAAAGAGCGAGAAGAAGATCAAAGAGCTTTTTGACGAAGGAACTACAGTTCTGTTCGTATCTCATAATCTTGCTCAGGTAAAGAAGCTTTGCGACAAGGCTCTGCTGCTTGATCACGGGAAGATGATAGCTTATGGCAATGTAGATGAAATTGCTGCAATTTACGAAGAGCGCACCGGTGAATAACTGAACACAATAAATCAACATGGCTGCACAGGAGGGTTCATGGAAACAGAAGCAATGATTCGGGAAGGCAAACGTGCCCTGCTCAGCATGTCGCACAGTGTTACCGCTGCGGTTGAGAATAAGCGTGTTACGGATAAATTAAAACATTACGATACAAAGGTAATCTGCAATAAAAAACCGCAGGAAATCACTTCCTGCCTGTTCATGATCACCCGGATGGTCAGATTCAGCGGAGGCCAGACTTCGATCCTTCGCCTTGGAACAGAGCTCTCAAAACTTGGCTATCGTGTGATATACGGTGTATATAAGAAGCAGAGCAAAGAGGAAATGAAACTTTGCGCATCAGCGAACCTGCCGGGATTTCAAGGGGAGCTATATACGCAGGAGGATTGTGCAGGCATCCTGAAGGGAGAACGTGAACAGCCGGATGCTGTCATTGCATCTTCCTGGGACACCGTGTATTACGTAAAGAAGTTCAAAGGCTATAAAATGTACTTTGTTCAGGATTATGAGCCCTATTTTTATTCATTCGGAGAGCTTTTTCTGATGGCAAAAAAGACCTATGAACAGGGACTGCATATGGTCAGTCTGGGTTCATGGAATACAGATATGATCAATAAGAATTGTCATATTGTTTCGCCTATAGAAAGTATTGATTTTCCTTGTGACTACAAGCATTACTCGTATATTGAGCATGATTATAAAGCGTATGCAGAAAAAAAGAGACTGGTTCTTGCGGTATATATGAAGTTCTACGGAAAACGACTGCCTTGCATTGTTCAGTATATGATGGGCGAACTGCAGAACTTATTTCAAAAGGACGGCATAACACTTGATGTCAGATATTTTGGCGAAGCAAAGAGCTTCCAGACCAGGAACGGTAATAACCTTGGTATGCTGAACCATGAGGAGCTGCTTTGCTTATACAGGGATGCGGACTATGGTATTGTTGCATCCATGAGCAACATTTCGCTGGTGCCATATGAGATGCTGGCAAGCGGTTTACCGCTCGTAGAATTCGAGGATGGAACTTTTTCCTACTTTTTTCCTGAGAACAGTGCGATCATGACATCGATTGACCCGTCAGACCTTTATAACCAGATCAAGGCAGATCTTCACGATACGGATCGTATCAGGGAGCGCTGTGATACTGCGGTTACACATATTGAAACACTTGGCTGGGATAAAACCGGAAAACAGTTTTCAGATATACTTCAAAGAGCAGCATCTGACATCTAGTGTATTATTTGATTTGGAATGGAGATTTTATGAAGGATACAGTTGCCATTGTAGTAACGTATAACCGAAAAGAGCTTTTGGAAGAATGCATACACGCGCTGTTAGAGCAGACAGACAGGAATTTCGATATCTGCATTATTGATAATAAAAGCACAGACGGCACAGAACAGCTCGCCAGAGACTGGAAGGCTTTTGCATCCTACAAGAATACCGGCAGAAATCTGGGCGGAGCAGGAGGATTTGCATTTGGAATCCGTTATGCTGCTAAGAAGGGCTATACCTACTGCTGGCTCATGGATGATGATACGGTTCCTGAAAAAGAAGCATTTGCCTCTCTTATGGAGAAGACGAAATGTTTGAACGGCGAGTTCGCTTTTCTCGGAAGTATGGTGTACTGGACTGACAAAAGCCCATGCATCATGAATATGACAGATATAACAAAGGACTGGTACATGCAGGAAGAAAGAATGCGTGATAAACTGGTTCCGGTTCATCACTGCTCATTTGTATCAGTGCTCATTCCGATATCAGCTGTCAAAACAGTCGGACTTCCTATCAGACAGTTCTTCCTGTATGGTGATGATTGTGAATACACGAACAGACTTCGAAAGACAGGGGAAGGTTATATGGATCTGGACAGCATAGTGATCCATAAGATGGCATTAAATGCAGGTACAGATCTAGCCATGATACCGAAGGAAAAAATCAGCAGATGCTATTATGACAGCAGGAACCGGTTTTATATTGCAAGACAGAATGGCGCAAGGGGAATAATTTCATATTTCTATCACCAGGCAAGATTTGCAGTGAGAATACTAAAGACTGCTCCGGATAAAAAAGCTGCCCGTCTTTTTGTGCTATGCAAGGGAACCATGCTGGGATTTTTCTTTTTTCCCAGAATCGAGATGCTATAAGTGTATTGTGTTGATGAAAGCAAAGAAAAAATAAAACCGGTGAAAACAACATGGAGAATTACGAGACAGCAGACCGCTGCGGGTTTGCGATTGATGAAAAAAGAAGGAAAATCTGGGCGGTTGAGCTTACTATGCTCGAGCGCTTTATTTCAATCTGTGAAAAACACGGACTTGCATACTATGCCATCGGCGGAACACTGCTTGGTGCAGTTAGGCATCAGGGATTTATCCCATGGGATGATGATATTGATATTGGTATGATGCGTAAAGATTATGATGCATTTCTTTTGATAGCACCGCAGGAGCTTAAGGCACCTTTCTGCCTGCAGACGACAGAGAACGAGCCTTGGTGCTACCGGCCCCACGCACAGATTCGAAACAACAGCACAACAGGTTATATGAAGACAGAAGAAAATCTTATATGCAGCAAAGGCATTTTTATTGATATATTTCCTTTGGATGGCGTTGCAGATAACAGAAAGAACTATCAGAAGCAGATGCGCAGGATGAAGATCATGAACCGGATCTTTATGAATTATTTCTTTTTTGATGTTATGCATGATAAAAAGCCTGTAGTAAAAGCGGCAGCACATCAGCTTGTTAAGATGTATTTTGCGATGTTTGGCCACAAGAATGTATACCGCCGATTTGACAGACTGGCCGCAAAATACTCGGCAGACCAGACAGAATATATCGGAGAACTGACAATCCTTTTTGATAACGAGAAGTATCAATGGGAAAAAGCCTGGTTTGCCGACAGAAAGACACTTCCCTTTGAGCATCTGAAAGTATCCGTGCCGGGTGAATACGAAAAGGTTCTTTCCAGAACCTTTGGCAATTATATGGAGTATCCGGAGGATAAAGAGAATTCATCTCTTCACGGCGGAATGATATTTGAACCGGAGATTCCTTATCTGACCTATCTTAATAAGCGTTCCGATTAATAAAGCCGCGGAAAATCGTTAAAAACAAAATCATGATATCGAATTCCAGTGTCCAGTTCTCGACATAGTAGAGATCATGCTCGATACGTTTTGGGATGGAGGTATCCCCTCTGTAGCCATTGATCTGAGCCCAGCCGGTCATACCGGGACGCACCTGGTGTTTGACCATATAGCGAGGAATCTCTTCCTTGAACTTTTCGACGAAATGAGGACGTTCCGGTCTTGGACCGACAAGGCTCATATTTCCGACCAGAACATTGAAGAACTGAGGCAATTCGTCGAGACTGGTCTTGCGAATGAACTTGCCGACACCTGTCACTCTTGTATCGCCGACAGTTGTCCAGGCGAGTTTTTCTTTTTTTTCGCTCTGTACCGTCATGGATCTGAACTTGTACATATTAAATGTTTTATTCCCCAGACCGACTCTTGACTGCTTGAAGAGGACAGGGCCGGGAGAGGTGAACTTCACAAAGAAGGCAACAAGCAGCATGGGTATGGAGAACAGCAGAATACCCACTATGGCACCGAATATATCCATAGACCTTTTTACGAGCTTATTCCAGCTGTTGGATAGAGGAACATTTCTGATATTAATAACAGGCAGTCCTGCAAGATCCTCCATATAGGGGAGAGTCGGGATGATATTACGGAAATCCGGTATGAACTTTGTGTGGATGCCGGATTTTTCGCAGATCTTAACGATCTCAGTGAGACTGTCGTACTTACTGATACTCACGGTGATGGCAATTTCATCGAACTGATTGGCCAAAATGATATCTGACAGATCATCCAGAGAGCCTACAACAGGAATTTTACGGTACTGCGTTCCCTTTTCCATAATATCATCAAGGATACCATAAACATAATAACCCCACTGCGGGTTGGCACGGATTCTGTCGATATAGCCTTCTGCAGCCTTGCTGTAGCCGACGATCAGAACATGCTTGATGTTCCGGCCTTTTTTTCTCATTGTACTCAGAATGCTCTGCAGGATCTTCCTGAATATATAGGAAGTAAAAATATTCAAGACCGTAAATACAATAGAGAATCCACGGGAAACATAGAAGTCATGTGTTATGATCGTAATGACTGTGTTAAAATACATCAGGCCCAGGAGATTGGCTTTGATATTATTCCAGAAATCAAGCCGGTTGCTCTTGCCGCGTTTTGGCTTATATAATCCGGTGGCCTGATATATGATCAGATAACCTGGTATAAGATAAATAAGGTAGCCAGCCATATATACAAATTCATAATGTGATTTTCCGGCATCTTCCATGAACATGGGGAGAAGCGGAAGGATATGAAAACGGATCAGGAATGAAAGACAGTAGGTGCCGCCAATAAGCGCGGCATCGAATAAGATGTGCAGCAGGTTAAATGTTTTCTGATTACTTTTAATCATAAAAGGGCCTCCGGGTTTCGATTTCTATAAATGTACAGCAAAAAGTTTATGGGCATTTTGCCAGAGAAGGAATTGATCGTTGATGCATGTTGTACTATAAACATCCTGTATCTTTGTGCATCATTGCTATCATAATACATGATTTACCTTTATTACACAATATATTTTCATATTGTACGCAGGAGTTTTTATTTTATATGTATTCTGCTCATAGTTTTTTAAATAATTCTTCACAAACTGAACACAAAGGGTTGTTAGAATGCAATCATAAAGAAATGAATCTACGAACGAAAACGCTCATAAATCATTTCACCATAAAGCTTTGAAATTGAAAGGAGAATGAGTATGGCTGACAATAACGAAATTTATCAAAACTCACAAAATGAAGGAAGTACAAAACAGGAGCATGCATCGGAAAGCGATTATATCTTCTGGGCAGAACAGGCAGCCAGCCAGCAGGCACCAAGAATTGAATGGAATGAGGACGGAACCTATAGAAGTTATCAGGAACCACAGAATAACGTAAAAGCTAAAAAGTCCGGTTTCTTTGCAAAATCAGCGAAAGTCGTATCGGCAGCAGTCATCTTTGGACTGGTTGCAGGCGGAACATTTATTGGAACCAACGAATTATATACCAGAATCAATCCGGATTCAGCGACCAGTGATGTAATCAGCGGACTGATCGACAGCACAGACAATGCGATTCTTACCTCCAGTGACAACACAACTGTAATCGGTTCGACCACAGTTTCTCAGGGAAGCTACGTACAGACAACAGATGTTACGGATGTTGTTGACAAAGTCATGCCGGCAACTGTTGCAATCACAAGCACATTTGAAACACAGTCATGGTATGGAGCTTATACTTCTGAAGGCGGCGGGACAGGTATTATCGTTCGTCAGACAGACGGTGAACTGCTTATAGTAACCAACAACCATGTAGTTGAGGATGCATTGAATGTCAGCGTAACCTTTATAGACGGAACGACTGTTGATGCTACTGTAAAAGGAACAGACTCAAGTGCAGACCTTGCTGTATTATCCATTGACCTTTCGACCCTGACTGAAGACACATTAAATGCAATATCTGTTGCAACACTTGGTGATTCGGATTCTGTTAATGTCGGCGAGATGGTCGTTGCAATCGGCAATGCTCTGGGTTATGGTCAGTCTGTAACAGTCGGCTACATCAGTGCAAAAGACAGAGAAGTAACAGTTGATGACAATACAATGACATTATTACAGACAGATGCAGCAATCAATCCTGGCAATAGCGGCGGCGCACTGATCAACACTGACGGAGAGGTCATAGGTATCAACTCGGTAAAATACGCTTCCAGCGAGGTGGAAGGTATGGGATTTGCAATTCCGATCTCCAATGTAACAAGCATTCTGGAAGATCTTATGAACAGAGAGACACTTGCAGATGATGAAAAAGGTTACCTTGGTGTTTATATTACAGATGTAACAGAAGATGTTGCGGCATTTTATAACTGGCCGGTTGGCGTTTATGTAAGAGAATTCACGGAATCAGGCAATGCAGAAGCAGCTGGTATCCAGGTCGGAGATATCATTACAGGTATCAACGGTGAGACATTAACAAGTTCACAGGACCTTATTGAAAAAGTAACATCATATCGTTATGGAACTACAGTGACTGTAACGCTGCAGCGGCTTGTGGATGATGCGTTCGTGGAAATGAACATTGATGTTGTACTGGCACCGCATGCTGAAACAGCAGAGTAATCTAAAAGGTAAAGCAATGGAATACGCATATAGGACGAAAGCGTAAACATTAGCATTTACAATTCTAATAAAACATGGTATTATATAGCGGACAAAATGACAGTGACGGGGATATGACCCGTCATTGTTGTGTTATGAGGTATGAGCAGCACAGATGGTCGCGCCGCAAGAACAGTCTTACGGTGAGGAAAGTCCGGGCTTCAAAGGGCAGGATGCCGGATAACGTCCGGTGGAGGTGACTCCAAGGCCAGTGCAACAGAAAATAAACCGCCGCAGCAGTGCGGTAAGGGTGGAATGGCGGTGTAAGAGACCACCGCTTCTTTGGTAACAAAGAAGGCTGTGTAAACCCCATCCGAAGCAAGACCAAATGTGAAGCAATACGGCGGCCCGTCGTGCTTCCGGGTAGGTCGCGTCCTGCGGTACAAGCTGCAGGGGAGCTGCCGGGTGACCGGCAGTCAAGATAGATGATCATCAGATACAGAACCCGGCTTATAGTGCTGCTCATACCTGTTAAGTTTATATTACGTAAAAATTAATAATTTTTCTATATCATTTTTGTGTATTATGTGATACAATGACACTAGATTTTTCTTCTTCCATTTTCATAGTTATAGAATAAAGCCACCTTTCATATTCTTCGTATGACTGGTGGCTTTCATTCATTAATATGTATTATGATCAGTGCTGATTAGTACTTAAATTAGTATTTTAATTAGTATTTTAATCAGTATTTAAATCAGCATTTAAATCAGTATTTAAATCAGTATTTTAATTAGTATTTTAATCAGCATTTATATGTAATGACCTTAATTTTCTGCTGATTCTGATGCGATGATAGATACTGGCATATTCGACCGCATCCACATGTTCTATGTAATTCTCGGGATAATCCTTACAAATGCCCTGCGATCTCAGGGTTTCTGCAGCTTTGTTGTATGCAATGGCAGCTTCTGTCTCTGTCGGATATCTTCCTATAATATAATCACCATTGATATGAATTCTGGCTGTATAAACATCCTGGCCTCGCAAAAGACCCTTTGAAACACCATGATAATGATTTACAATATTGATATTTCCGTAACGAAAATCTGTTGTGTCATGATTTGCGAATACAAAATCGCGGCCGGAAACTGCATAATTCTTTATGCCGTAACGCGACAGAATATTCACCTGCATACCGTAATCGCTGACAAAAAGATGCCCGCCACGCTTCATGATCTTATGATTCATATAATAGAAAAGGTCGTCAACATCAAATTTAAGAGCTGTTGAAGCAGAAATATAATAGAAAAAAAAGCGTTTCTGAAGATAGATCGGATTTCTGCAATACATTCCATGATCGCGCAGATTGATCAGCATGACCCATTTTTCAAAGGACAGAACAGAAGCGATACTTTTGTGCGCTTCAATCTCCTGTAAGGGTTCATCGTAAAAATGTTTTCCGTCAGACAGAACCAAAACTGCCAGCTGATAGGCAAGAGAAGCTCTTTCTTCTGTCAGAAAGCTGCCTAGACTGATATGCTTTGACCTATATGTGATGGAGGCACGGTAATAAGTGCTCCCATCCTTTTTTTGTGCGAAAAACGTTCCGGGAAGCGGCATGACAATTCCCTCCTGTTAAGTGTTCTTTCTATATATAGTAGTTGATATGGTTGCTGCTGTATATGATGACAGTTACTGTCTGGTCCATTGTTTTCAGTTGTGCGGTCCGTATATGCAAGAGATGGAATAATCACCTGTACCTTACTATACAGGATATTATCCTTGTTGGCAAGAATGCTTGAGAGCGGATGAAGGACTTTTGAACTCCGCCGGAAGGGTTTTAAGAGCTGTTGGAAGGTTTTTGCACGCTGCCGGAAGGGTTTTAAGAGCTGCGCAATTGACCTTCAAAACTGCCGGTAAATATTACAAAAATATTACATAACCTGAATAGAAACAGGTCATAAAAAGACATGGAAAACTTGCAAAAAACAGGGGCTATTGTTCAAAACTTACATGAAATATTGATAATAAACGCAAGAAAATATGCGCTTTCTACAAAAATAGAATGATTTATGTCATCACCTAGCAGCGATATGGCATAATATGGAAAATAAATTGTAACAATACTGTAATAAATGCCAGTAAAAGAAAATGTAATAATGCACAAAATAAATGTGTATATATACGATAATTAGTTGAATGTGCACAATGAAAGAATTTACAATAAAAAAAACTGTGCCCGATAGTACTGAATGTGCGAAAAGCTTATTGACAGAAAAATCAACTTTGCTATAATCCAATATCGCATAGTAAATACACATTCCAAAAAATGTTTTTATTTAATTTATTGAAATGAGGATAAACAATGGAAAACAAACAAATGGGTATGGATGATATAGCAGATATACAGGAATACAAAAGTCATAACCGTTTGCTGCAAAAAACAGATGTCATAGACGGGAGCATAGCATGTAAAGGAAAGGTGCGGCCATACCTGTTCGGACTGGTACCTTTTGCGGTGCTCATTGCCATACTTGTATATTACTTTTTTACATTTGGCGATACCAAGGTGCAGGCAGCAGATAACAACGCTGTACAAAATGAAGCATCTGCAGATGCAGCGGAAAAAATAGCAGAAGAAGCAAGTAACAACTTTGAAAACATAAGTGACCTGATTGCCACGGGCAATACAACAGCAAATGATACAGATGTGACTGCTAAAAACAGTGTAGGATGGGAGGAGGAAAGCGAAATAGAGCTTTCGGACGACATTGTCGTAGCAGGGGCTGCCTCACAGGCTTTTGCTTTTGCCTCATCAGATCCGAATTACACTAGTACAGCAGATACCGAGGAGATTGATGATTCTGACATGGAAACAGAAGACTCGATCATAGGCATTCAGTTTGAAGATTCAACACCGGATGAGGTACGATGGAAACTGATTCAGGAACAGATGACTGAAAATGCAGAGAAGCTTATGATATCAATGGGCATTTCCGTGGATTACAGTTCAAAAGATCCTGCTTTGCCGGAGTATCTTATAAAAACCTATAACCCTGATATGGTCATGAGCCTAAGTGAGGAGGAATTGGACGCGCTTCTTACGCTAGTTGAAGCAGAAGCCCCGGCAGAAGACATCTATGGTAAGATCCTGGTTGCCAATGTTGTTTTAAACAGGGTGCTCAGTGATGAAGCGGCTGATACGGTGCTTGGTGTGATCTATCAGAAGATCGGCGGAAGCGCACAGTTTTCCTCAACTACCATGTCGTGGTACTGGAATTCGATCGAAGTGACTGACAGCACAAGAGAGGCTGTGGCAAGAGCACTCAGCGGAGAAGATTATTCACAGGGAGCAATGTATTTCTATGCATGGAAAACAGTAAGCAATTCTAAGTCCAGATGGTTCAACGAAAACACAGTATATCTGTTTACACATGGCGGGCATAAAATGTATGCATCAAAAGAGAACTGAAGCCAAATGAAGACAACAATACAATGGGTAACCGATTGTGAATCAAGCGGAACCTGATAAGGAAAAGCAATTCGTACAGGCAGGTATTCTGCGATTGACGGATTGCTTTTTTGCATCCCCTGTGCTATACTGTCCGACAGATTGAAATCAAATAATCTGCAGCTAAGTTGAATGAAAAGCGGAGTAAATAAGCTTTGCTTGCAAAGAGATCAGACTGGTTTCTTCATAAATATTACAGGTTGCTAAAGGCAGCGGAATGAGAGGTTGAGATGGAGGTTTTATTCAGGAGTACGAGGAATCATGAAGAAAAAGTAACGGCATCGCAGGCTATACTAAAAGGACTTGCTGACGATGGCGGATTATATGTGCCGGAGGTGATTCCAAAGCTTGCGCTTACGCTTTCAGAGGTCGCTGCTCTCTCCTACAAGGAACTTGCTTATGAAGTCATGAAGCTGTATCTGACAGACTACACGGAGAGCGAACTTAAAGGCTGCATCGAGAAAGCATATGATGATAAGTTCGACTGTAAGGAGATCGCTCCCATGACATATGCTGACGGCTCATATTATCTTGAATTGTTCCATGGAGAGACCATAGCATTCAAGGATATGGCATTATCGCTTCTTCCGCATCTGTTAACGACGGCTGCAAAGAAAAACAATGCGACAGATGAGATTGTTATACTGACAGCAACTTCGGGAGATACGGGGAAAGCAGCACTTGCAGGTTTTGCTGATGTACCAGGAACCAGGATCATTGTTTTTTATCCAAAGGACGGTGTCAGCGCAGTACAGGAAAAGCAGATGGTCACACAAAAGGGAGCCAATACGCATGTAATCGGAATCGAAGGTAATTTTGATGATGCCCAGAATGGAGTGAAAGCTATCTTTAATGATAAAGAGCTGGCAAAGCAGCTGAAAGAAAAGGGCTTTGTTTTCTCATCGGCTAATTCCATCAATATCGGAAGACTGGTTCCGCAAATTGTATATTATGTTTATGCATATGGCACACTTCTCGCACAGGGAAAAATCAAAGAAGGGGAAGAAGTGAACTTTACCGTGCCCACTGGGAATTTCGGCAACATTCTGGCAGCATATTATGCAAAGTGCATGGGGCTTCCGATACATCGCCTGATCTGCGCATCCAATGAGAACAAGGTACTGTATGATTTCTTTGGCACGGGAACCTATGACAGAAACCGCAAGTTCATTCTGACAAGCTCTCCGTCTATGGATATACTTATTTCCAGCAATCTGGAGAGACTGATCTATAAGATCGCAGGAGAGGATGCACAGACGAATAAAACCCTGATGCAGTCGCTCTCAAGTTCGGGAAGCTATACCATATCAGAAAGCATGAAGGATGGACTGAAAGGCTTTTACGGGGGCTTTGCTGATGACAATGCTCCCTTGCAGACTATCCGTAAAGTGTATGAAGCCGATGGCTATGTCATAGACACACACACTGCAGTTGCTGCTTCGGTATATGATGCTTACAAAAAAGAAATGAAGGACGAGCATGTCAATGTGATCGTTTCGACTGCAAGTCCGTATAAGTTTGCAAGAAGTGTTGCAGAAGCGGTTTGGAATATAGAAAAAGATGGCGAATTCCCTGTAAAAGAAGATGACTTTGAACTGGTGAAGCTTTTGCATAAAGTGACAGGACTTCCTGTTCCAAAGGCAGTGAAAGAGCTTGATTCTGCAGAAATTCTTCATAAAACGGTCTGTAAAACACAGGAAATGTGTGAAGAAGTTGTGAAATATCTAAAATAGCACTAATTATTACAAATGTGACAACACCATGCCATAATTTTGACACAGAGGTATTGGAAAATGAGAACATGTCAAAGCTGGAAACCCAGTAAAGTGAATCGTTTATCTGAATGAACTTCGTGTCACATCCAAAGCAGGAAGAATGAAAAGATAGAGGAGAAACCAGATGGGGAGGGACGGCCTGTTGGAATCGCTATAAAAGCAGACAGACCAGTTACAGCAAGGCAGGAATAACTCCAGAACGAGCATAAAACAACATTCTGCAAGTCATGTTTTTCTATACTAATTTATGGGAAAAAGCTTGACCTTTCATATGAATGTTGTTATAATTATCTCGTTATTGGAACGGTTGTATTATGTCCAAAGATTCAGGATGTATCTAGCAGTTGTTATAATGACTTCTGAAGAACACATCATCTAGTCTGCGGCAAAACAGCTTAATCCACAAATATTCTAAGGAGGAAGAAAAACAATGAAGAGATTTTCTAAGAAATTTGCTCTTATGCTTGTTCTTGCAATGATCGTTGGTATGTTCAGCGGCGTTATGACAGCATCAGCAGCAAACGCACCGTTCACTTCTAAGGGCTTTAGCTTCGCAACAAGCGATGGCGCTCTGAAAAACGGTATTACACTTCGTGTTGCAGGCAAGAGCGAAGCAACTGCGAAACAGTGGTACACAGTTTATAAAGACGGTGTAAAAGTTAATGGTAGTGCAGAATACACAGTAGTTTACACTACAGACACAGACGGAGACACAATGCTGGCTCTCGGTACTGGCAAATACAACGGCTTGGTTCGTGCTAAGTCAGTAGGTATGGATGCTAGCACACGTCTTACAGCAACAATCTTAGATGCTGACGGAAATTATGTAACAGCTATTTCTACAGCAATCTATGTAAGAGAAAGCGCAGCTTCTGTTGATATTACAACAGCTGTCGATGAAGCTCTTGCAGTTGGTGCTACACTTGATCTTGATGCTACATTCGCTAATGCTGCTGGTCAGTCCACAGCAATTGAGAATCGTAAAACTTATGTAACAGACTACTTCAAATGGACATCAAGCGATGAAACAATCGCTACTGTTGACCAGAGCGGTGTTGTTACAGCAGTTGCAGAAGGTACTGCTACAATTACAGTTTCTACATATGTAAAAGCTGATTGCAGCGGAACAGCTACAAATTCAGATTCAGTTGATGTTGTTGTTGACAACGGAATCTTAGAAATTGCAAGCGCTGAAGCTACTGGACTTAAAGTTGTTACCGTAACATTCAACAAAGCAGTAGAAGATACTTCTTTAGCAGTTTTCAAAATTGTTAAAGGCGCAGCAATCTACAATGCAACAGCAGTATGGAATGATGACAAGACAGTAGCAACTGTTACAAACCTTGTTGATTTCGTTGCAGCTGATTACACAGTTAAGGTTACAGGTCTTACAGATACAGCTTTAACAGCTTCCTTTACAACAACTGCTGAAACATATACAAGCGTTGCTATTTCTTCTACAACACTTGATGATACTACAGCAGCAGCTCAGGTAGCTTTCAAAGTACTTAACCAGTACGGCGAAGATATGGAAATCCTTGCAAACAGCGCTGATGTTACAGTAAGTGGATACAATGTAACACAGGGTGCTGCTATCACTGTAAATAAAGTTGCATTTGCATACTTTACAGTAGATACAGCTGCTACAGCTGCTCAGTTTGTTGCTGGTGACCAGATCAGAATTATCGTAACTTACAAAGACATTACAACTACAGCTACATTAACAGTTGTTAATCCTTCAGCTAATGCTGCTTTCAACTTCGGAGCAATCGCTTTAGCATCTACAGATGCTAACAGCAGATTAAATGCATCTGATGCTACTGCAACAATTGGTTATACATTAGTTGACCAGTATGGCGCAACAAAGACACTTGCTGTTACTGCAGCAAATGCTGATACTGTTGCTGATATCGAAACAATCAGTGGTGTAAGATTCGTATCTTCAGCTCCTACAGTTGTTGATGTTGATGATTTCACAGTTGATTCTAACGGCGTTTTATCATTCGTTCCTGGCGTTGCTGGTACAGCTGTAATTACAGCAGTAATCAACGCATCAGGTAGCGTATCCACAATTACAATCGTTGTAGCT
>QKDK01000131.1 GCA_003252135.1 Clostridia bacterium | reverse complement strand
GGTATAATTCCTGATATAAGGAATAGAGAAACAGGTGCCTTTTTTATTCTTGCAAATATGTGTGAGCTTAACGACACAAATACGGTTGCCAAAAACATGGATGCAGTTTCATTGCCCATGAACTGCATACAGATCAAATACACCAGCCAGCCGGCTGCTCCTGCCGCACCAGAAAACAGGAGATATTTTTTAGGAACGCTGAACATTATAGCAAGAGTAACAACAGCTCCAAATGCTCCGAATACCTGAATGACCATGTGGATTATTTCACTCATAAAATTGCTCCTCCTATCAGAAAGCTTCCAAAAGCCAGACCAAGTCCGATGCCGACAGCTATAGAAACTGCTATTACAAAAGCTTCTGTTGCTCTTGCTCCAGCAGACATATAATCGCCTTGTAAAAGATCACGTATAGCATTGGTTATTGCAACTCCCGGCAGCATTGACATGATGGATCCTGCAATAATAGCTTCAAGGTTAAGTGTAGATCCAAATATTGATACAAGGATAATACTGAGCAGAGCAATAAAAAATGAAGTTAGCAGCTGCAGGACAAAACGGTTAATATGCAGACCATTATTTATATGTGTCACCCCGACTAGTAACATGCCATTCAGTGCTGCTACAATACAGTCATTCCATGCCCCGCCCATAAGTATTGTAAAAAAAGAAGCAGTCAATACAGTGCAAAGACCCATGACAAAGCCCGAATACTGTTTGCTTGTACTGATCCTGGTAAGTTCTTTGTACGCGTCATCGAGTGACATCTTTCCGGAACAGAACATTCTTGAAACATGATTTACATCATTTACATGTCCAAGATTCGTACTGCGTTCACCGATTCTTTTAACATAAGTGATCGGTTCTGTGCCCTGTCCTTCCAGCATGACCATGATAACTGTTGTTAATGCAATGCCTTCTGTCTTCTCAAGTCCGGATGTCTGCAGGATTCTGCATATAGTTTCCTCAACCCGGTATGTTTCAGCACCGCCTCTCAGCATGATCTCACCTGCCAGAAGTGCTGTATCTGCAAGCAGTTTATAATCCATCGGTTGAATTCGCCTTTATGTGTAAAAAATACATTTTTCAATATTATTATTGTATTCACTTTTATTTTATATTTACAACACAAAAAAGACACAAATTGATTCTATACTAAATATCGGATAGTGAATATAAACACTTTCTACTCCCACCCTATTATACGCATGTAATGTGTAACGCAAACGCATTACATAAAAAGGCAAGCTTCCCGCTTGCCTTTTTACTTGCAAAAATCAAGTCAGGAACAATTTAATCCATACAATAGAACAGACGGTTATGCATCTTCATGCTCCGTCTGCTCTTCTTTTTCTTCATCGATCTCTGCAAGTTTACAAACACGAACCAGATGAATCATTTTGTTCTGTATGTCCATGATCTCAAAACTATACCCAGCATAGCTGACACATACTTTTTCACCATCTGATGGGATTCTGTCCAGCTTTGAAATCAGCAGACCATTCAAAGTTTCGTAATCCGCAAGCACTGCCTCTTCCATTGGAATAGGAATCTGATCAATAATATCTTCAAGTGATGTTTCGCCCATGATCAGAAAAGATTCGTCTCCCTGATCAAATATCTGGATATCTTCATGATCATGCTCGTCCTGAATATCCCCAACGATCTCTTCCAAAATGTCTTCAAGAGTTACCAGGCCGTCTGTCTGACCATATTCATCTATAACAATTGCCAGATGCACCTTTTTTAACTGCATATCATGCAGTAAAAGTCCAATACTTTGTGTGTCAGGAACAAAATATGGTTCGCTTGCTATTGTTACTATAGAATCTTTTTTCTTTTTCGGGTTCATAAAGCAGCTTACAACATCCTTCAGATGCAGAACCCCTATGATATTATCGATATCATTCTGATAAACAGGAAATCTGGAATAGTTTTCACTGATCATAAAACGCAGTGCTTCTTCCACGGTAAAAGTATCCGGAATTGAAACCATTTTAATTCGATGTGTCATGATATCACGTACATTCTTATCATCAAAATCAAATATGTTCGTGATCATTTCTGCTTCTTCTGCTTCGAGCAGACCTTGTTCCTGACCTTCATTCAGAATAGAGATGATCTCTTCTTCTGTTACGTTATCTTCAAAATCCTCCGGTTTAACACAGAACATACGCAGAAATACAGCTGCATTCTTCTCGATCAGCCATAATACCGGTGTTATGATCGTAACAATAAGATAAATTATTCCGCTGAAACGGTAAGCGTTATTATCTGCATTTTTTTTTGATAATCGTTTAGGAAGAAAAATACCAAAAAGCAGCATAAAGTAAATAAGTACTGTTATAATAAAGATCATTATTATAAGATTACATATGCTGTTCTCTGATTTTGTCACATAGGATTTTATAAAATTTATGATAAAATCATATTGTGAAAATGAAAATGTTATACCGATCAGCAAATTTGAAGTAATAATCAGAAGATCCGCTGCATTGGAATATCTTGCCCGTGAATCACTGATATGCATTACTTTTTTATATTTTATTTCTCCTTCATCGATTCTTTTCTTTAAATTGCTTTCATTGATATTCTTTAAAGTTGTCTCTGCTGCAGTGATCAGAGCACTTATCATTATAAGAACTGCAATAACGATTAAGCCTCGCAAGGGGTGTTCGTCCATGATATTACTTGTTTTCTCCTTTTATATGATCAAGTCATCTGGTTTCATACTATATCATACCACTTTATCATTTTTATCGCTATATTTCTTTATCCGTATTTTCGTTAAAACTGTAGACCCTTGGTATTCTGCGTCCGACATCACATACAAATTCATAATTGAATGAACCTGCAAGCGCTGAAAGATATTCGACTGAAATGCTGGCATCCTGATCTCGTCCGACAACCGTTACGATATCTTCCTGCTTAACTCCGGCTATATCTGTAACATCGATCATGAACTGATCCATGCAGATACGTCCGGTAACAGGTGCATATTTACCATGCAGTGCAACTTTACCAATGGAGGATAATCGTCTTGGATATCCATCTCCGTAGCCTATGGGAACTGTCGCAATCAGAGAATCCCGTTCTGTGACATAAGTCCATCCATAACTGATTCCTGTACCCTTTGGGACCTTTTTAATATTGGAGATATGAGTTTTTATCGACATGGCAGGAGTCAGATATACTTTTTCTTTGTTAACTTCATCAGATGGGTATAATCCATATATTCCAATACCGCATCGGACCATATCAAGGTTCATTTCCGGGAGATCGATCACCGCAGCTGTATTTGAGATATGTCTGATAGGTATATGGACCCCATTTTTTTCAAGTTCTTCTGTCATATTGCAAAAATGGTCAAACTGTTCTCTTGCTGTATCCTTGTCAATTTCATCAGCCTTGGCAAAATGACTGAAGATGCCGTCAATTTCTATATTTTCCAGTTTCGATATGTTAATGATTTCTTCAATGCTTTCTTTTGTTACAGGAAATCCGATTCTTCCCATGCCGGTATCAATTTTAATATGTATCTTTGCTTTTTTATGTAGTTTCTTGGCTATTGTATTTAATTCCAATGCCATTTCATATTGAAATACTGTCTGTATAAGATTATGCTCGATTACCTCTGGCAAAAGGTTCTTGAGCGTATATCCCAGGATTAAGATCGGGTTATTAATTCCTGCATTCCTTAGTTCGATTCCCTCTTCAAGGATTGCAATACCAAAAGCATATACGTCTTTTTCTAATGCCTTTGCTACTTCCACAGCACCGTGTCCGTAAGCGTTTGCTTTTATGACCGCCATCATTTTTGTTCCTGTGCTTGTCAGCTCG
>QKDK01000288.1 GCA_003252135.1 Clostridia bacterium | reverse complement strand
TTCATATTCATAAGAAGATATTATAAAATTAAATAAAGGAGAACTGGAGAGAACTCTTATGATGAGAAAAACAAAAAATGGAATGCGAATAATTACGATTTTTGCAGTAATGATGATGCTCATTAGTGTTATACCAACGGGTGCAATGGCAGCATCAGATAACGCAAAGAACAATAATGTCAAATTAACCGAAAATAATGGAAACATCAAATCAGCCGGAAATAATGGTAATGGAAATCTAGCTGATGACAGCACTGATGATGAAGAGAATGCTAAGATTACTGGCAGAGGGAATAATGCTGCATCCAACTATAACGATGCAAAGGTCAAGTTCGCCAATATAAAGTCCCAGAATCCGAATCTTAATACTGAAGAAGCCATCAATGCCACAAAAGACTATCTTAATGAAACAATTGACTATATGATATCTCTTCTCGATGAGGATAGTGAGTACATAGACGACCTTAAAGACGTACAGACCAAAGTCCTTCAAGAAGATGAAACCAGAGAGGATCTAGCTGATTCTGCAAAGACAATAAAGAATATCTGGAATGATGCTCGCAAGGAACATGCAACATCTGCCAGTAAGGCCGTTGATAACAAGATAAATGGTATTCTTCAGGCATCTGAGAACCTGAGAGTGCGTCTTAATAATGAGATTAATACCATGGAAAAGAATGGGAAGAATGTAGATGACCTTAGAGATATGCTCGGTGAATACGAGGGACTTATTGAGCAGGCCAGAAATAGATATGCTAACGGGGACACTGTTGAAGCAGGAAAGGACATCAAGGATGCAAATGGTATTCTCAGGAACATTCTCAAGGAACTCAAGCAGGAAAGAGAAGGTGTAGTAGTACTCACTGGAAATGGTACTCTTCATGCAGAAGGTAACGGTACTGTAGTACTTTCAGGAAACCTTACCATAGACATCACAGCTGATGATTATGCAAAACTTGTGATAAAGGACCTCGCAGGAGATGCTGATATCAATGTGGATGATGCAGAATATGATACATCTAACATCGATGCAGGTAACAGCACAGATAACAACCGTGCATTCGTCTTCATAAACATCACAGGTGAAGTTAATATTACTGGAAGCCGCCTTACAGTGATGGTCAGTGGAGAGGACATCAAACTAGATGTGGACGGAACGGGTACTGCAGTACTTTCAGGTGAAGGTACCTATACGGTCGGTGATGGAGATGAAGAAGGAGACTGGGCAAGCCGTTATACAGGCGACGATGAAGACAATGAAGACGTCACGGATGAAGATGAAGACAATGAAGACGCCACGGATGAAGATGATAATGTAACAGTCGTAGCAAACTTCACTTACAATGTTGACGATCTTAACGTGACTTTTAATGATGCATCTGCGAATGCTTCTTCATGGTACTGGGATTTTGATGATGGTAATTATTCAACAGAACAATATCCAACACATGAATATGCCCTTTATGATGAATACAACGTCAGCCTGACAGCATATGAATCTGATAACAATAAATTGAACAATGATTCAATTACACAGATCATTATGTTGATGGATGATCAGAATAGTGAGGAAAACAACGACGATCAAAACGTGACTGAGAGCTAAGTAAACCGGAGTTAGAAGATAGGTGGTTGTATATGATAAAAATCGGAAAAGTGATTATCATTACTGTGGTGCTCTTCAGTCTTATCATCTCAGGATGTACCGATAAAGAAAGTAGTACTCAGGAAAAGAACAATCTAAGCAGCAGTGCTGATCAAAACCTCAGTATTGCCGACGAATTACTCAGCCAGGAAATGGTAGGAATTACTGATACAGAAATTCAGGATCTGGAATCTAACCTTGCCGAGCTTGAGAAAATGCTTAACACAGCGGAACAGGAAGAAGATATTAATATAGAAGATATATGAACCGGAACATTCTAAATGTTCCATCTTACTTTTTCAATTTATCTTTTCCTGATATAGAATATAAATTTCTTTTTCTTTTTTGCTGCAACATTACTGAATCTTGCAGATATGATAATGCACAAAAATAATTGTTTTCTTCAGTGTTTATTTGAGTCTCAGTAATGTAAGTGCTGCAAGTATTGCCCGTGCAAATGATAGTGGAAGTGATGATGAAATTGCAAAACGTGATTTAAAAAACGGCACATGTCTGAAGTATTGAATAATTTTGCCGGAAACGGCAAATTTCAATTTTATTTTCTTTTTCTGCAACTATAATTGATTCAAATAATAAAGCCGTTTGAATCTGTTTTGTTGCATTTGACATGATTATTTCATAGGAAAAAGTATCCGAATGTAGAGTTATCTTTTTATAGATGAACAAACAACAGTTTTAGACTTAGAAATGACATCATATCTAAGAGGAAAATTATGGGAAATATGCTAAAAACCACTTTATTACTGGCATCTCTTACCGGTTTACTGGTTATTGTAGGCCAGTTGCTCGGTGGAACGTCAGGAATGATAATTGCATTCATATTTGCAATTGTCATGAACTTTGGAAGCTACTGGTATAGTGATAAAATAGTCCTGAAAATGTATCGTGCTCAGGAAGTTACTGCAGCCGAAGCTCCGCAATTATATGGAATTGTACAGAAACTTGCCATGCGTGCAAATATGCCAATGCCAAAGGTATATATTGTGAATACTTCAATGCCAAATGCATTTGCAACAGGCAGAGACCCACAGCATGCAGCAGTAGCTGCAACCACCGGGATACTTGACCTGTTAAACGCAGAGGAACTTGAAGGTGTCCTTGCACACGAACTTTCACATGTAAAACACAGAGACACGCTCATTAGTGCCATTGCAGCAACCATTGCCGGTGTCATTACAATGATCGCAACCTGGGTCAAATGGGCGGCAATATTTGGCGGTTTTGGTGGCAGAGACAGCGAAGGCGGCGGGAATATTATCGGATTCCTTGCGCTTGCTATCGTAGCACCAATTGCAGCAACGGTCATCCAGTTTGCAATTTCAAGATCAAGGGAATTCGCAGCGGATGAAGAAGGAGCACGCATATCACAGAAACCCTGGGCTCTTGCCAGTGCACTTGAGAAACTGGAATATGGAAGCAACAACTACCGTCCAAGAAGAGGCGATGTACAGGCATCCGAAACCACTGCGCACATGTTCATCGTAAACCCGCTGAAAGGACACTCTCTGATGAATCTGTTCAGGACACACCCTGCAACAGAGGAACGTATAAGGCGTCTGCGTGCAATGCAGTAATCGTGTAAAAATACTAACAAAAATATTAGAAATTAAAGAGGCTTGTCTGCCCCTGTTCAACAAGGTGGATGACCTCAATACCTTTTTCTTCAAGTTTATTTGAAAGATAGTGTCTGTGGCAACCTTTTGGGCTTTTCTCGGCACACATCAGAACTATCCTGCCGTCTTCAGAGTTTACCTTGCTGATAAGCGAAATCAGTTTTTTCAGGCTGCTTTGGAATGACTCCGTATCCATGTACTCCACGTATGTGGAATCACGCATTCCTCCGACACCTTCACAATGGTAATAAAGAATATCGTTCTTCGGAAGTATATCTTCCAGCGACTCCCTGTCATATTCCTTGAAAGTTGACTGCGGATACCTTCGTATATCGACCAGATGTGTTATCCTGTTCTTTGCCAGCATGAAAATAAACTCATCAAGCTGCCGATTTCCGTATCCTATGGTATAGCACTTCATTTTTAGCACCATCGTGTTTAATGGACAATGTATTATATGCCGATATCGAATTATTTATTCTGGGAATTTTGCGGCATATAATAAAAAGGAAGCGGAAGAGATGGCAATAAAAACATGGGCTTTACTGACATAAAAAAAGTATTTAAGAAAAAAAGTGTTCA
>QKDK01000265.1 GCA_003252135.1 Clostridia bacterium | reverse complement strand
GCCAAAATGGTGCGGCTGTTCCAGCCATGTCATGCCAAAGGGAAGAGGCTCAAATCCGCCGCTGGCTGCACCGTCATGTTCTTTTCCAGGAAAGAAAAATCCGTAATCACTTTCTTCATCTCCACTGTTCAATAATGCAAAAGAACTTAAGAAAGAACCATAGGCAAGCCTGAGAAGAGGAAAAGGATCATCCGAGAAGTGCAAAGCATAATCAAGGAGCGAATACCCTCCCATCTGTGACATGTAGCTTAGCGTGTATTGATGATTTCTGCCTCTGTAATCACTTCCATACCAGTAATATGCTGGCTCCAGCGTGCCTCTGCATGCAATGTTGCAGGCATTCTGCACTTCCATAAAGGATACGGCATCTGCATAGGTCAAAGGCGGGTCATATTTGTTTGTTTTTACTTCTTTATCAGCGCGCTGTAATGCTTCTTTTGCAAATACATACGTCGACTCGAATCCGGTTGTATCAAACGGATATTCAGAACCAAAGATATCCTTGCATTCCATAACAAAATATTTTATTTTTCTGAGCCAGTGTCCGTCAAGTCTGTCTGCCTCAAAGGTTTTTCCTTCTTTCCGCAGAGCTGCAATGATATCTTTAATGACAAGCTCATTATACAGCCCGGTCTTATATGCCGACCATCCTGCCAGTTCTTCCGGAACTAAAAACATAGCTAGAGCTGTCAAATAGGCACGGTTCAGGTATTCATCCTTCGTCAGTTCTGTCCTGATGCCTGTGTAATTACTTGCCACCCGATACATATTAAAATACATCAGAAATATATGCGGATAATCATAAATTCTCCACAGATGCAGCTTTCCGGCAGTATCCTCTTTCTCGGAATTCCGATTCTTATGCCAGTCCGGAATACCATAGATTGCAAACGGAAATGCTTCATTCTCTGCGCACTGAAGACCGCCATGCACAAAGTTACTGATATAGTAGTCCAGTGCATCAACTTCTTCCTGAACCGGGTATTCTGCAAGTTTCCCGGACAGAAAAGCAGGCTTAGACAAGCCGGGATCATCACAGGTCACTTCATAGATCCTCCAGCCTTTGATCTTATCATAATTATCAGGTCCAAGCATAACACCGGTTTCATTGTTCCATTCTGCTAATAGTCCATTATACCATTTACCGGTATCTCTGTGCTGCTTTGAAGCAATAAATGCACCGCGCTTTTTAATCATGGTACTGATAGCTTCTGTTACAAAAAAATCCAGTTTCATATACCTTCCGTCATACATCAGTCGAATCGAGCTTTCTCCAAGCCTTTGGAACTCAATTTCATAAAAAGTTGTATTACCATTCGTTTGAGTATTAACAATTTTTGTCGAAGAAAATTCAGGTTCCATAGTCAGTATATCACCGCTGTATCGAACTCTAAGCTTGACTTTTGCAGCACGAGGTACTGTCATACCGGGAAAAACGGTAACATCAGGGTGGCCTTCATCGATCAGGCGATCTCTTGCTTCGTCAAGGCTGCCCGCAAATACATAGGAAAAGCAAAATGATACCGAAGCCAATGGTTCCAGTACTTTTTCATGTGTATCCAGCCTCTTTTTAAAACCTTTGTCAATTGCCTGTGCAACTGCATGACTGCTAAGCATATATGCGTAGATCGTATATTCTTTTTCTTTTTTTTCGGTGCTTTCCTTCTTTTTTTCTTCATCACTTTTATAAACATTAAAATACTCTATTCCGGTGTTCTTCTGCGGTATCATTAAAAGAACCGGTGCTTTTCCGTCACATCTGGTATAGCACATATGAGATCCGTCACCAGCAAAAAAATGATGACCTATGACCTTTGGTCCTGCCGGTTCTCCCCATTCAAAATTCGTATTACAGGGCAGGCTTACTGCCGCATCCTTAATAACGATAGTCTTTTCTGACTGATTCGTAACCTTGATCGTCTGCAGCATTTTTTTCCCTGACAGGCAGAAAGTCATCTCTGCCACGGCACTGCCATAATCAGCTTTTGCCTTATATATCAGACTGTTATTAATTGCTGCAGGGGCAGTTTCCTCCAGTAAAGCGCATTCCGACCATAGTTTTGTTACCATGGTCCCGCTATCATCCGTAATGCTTAACAAAAGATTCGTAAAACCTTCCTTTGGCAGAATAAATTCTGTATGTAATACATCCGTTTCCTGCTGCAGCGAGGTCAGTCTTCCTTCCTTCACTTTTGCTTTTATGTAGGCACTGCTCAGATAATACTCGCTCATAATCCCTCATTCCTGCGCTTTCACGCATGGTTTTCTATAAATATGAAAAAATAGATACACTTATCCTTTTACAGCACCTATTGTAATTCCCCCAACAAAATACTTTTGAAAGAATGGATAAACGAACAGAATCGGCAGCGTAACGATCATTGTCGTTGCTGCTCTTACTGAGGTAGGTGTCAGATTACGCATGGCCTCATATTTTTTCTGATCAGCAAGAAGTTTTGCAGCCTGATCTGCTTCCAGAAGGATTTTTCTTAAATAGACCTGCAGCGTATCCCACTTACCGCTTGAGTTGTAAATCATAACATCAAACCATGAGTTCCAGTGACTGACCGCTGTCATTACTGCTAATGCAGCAAAAACCGGTATACAGAGCGGAACCATGATCTTAAAAAAGATTCTGGTCTCAGTTGCACCATCGATCCTTGCAGATTCCGGTAGTGATTCTGAGATATTCTGCATATAGGAAGCAATCAATAGCATGCTGTATGCGCTGAAAAGGCCGGGAATCCAATATACAGCAAAGGTTTCTGTTAATCCTAGGCTCATGAAAAGAAGGTAAGTCGGTATGAGTCCGCCGCCAAAATACATAGTTACTATATAAATGATCCTCATGAATTTTCGTCCAAGGAACTGCTTCACAGTTACCACATAAGCAAGCATACCGGTACACAGAAGCGAGGTTCCTGTTCCCACAATAACACGAAGAACCGATATAACAGCTCCCTTTAAAATATTGCTTCTTTTAAACACATATACATAGTTCTCAAGTGTAACTTTTCGAGGCAGAAAATACAGGCCGCCTCTGACGGTATCAGAACCTTCATTTAATGAGATAATGAACTGATTCCAAAATGGATATATCATGACAAAAGCAAAAATACACATGAAAGTAACATTCAAAATATCGAAAGCTATGCTTCCGGGACTTTGTTTTATGAAGCCATGTGAACCATTGGATTTTTTAACTGCCTTTTTATTCATCAGATGTCCCCCCCTTAGAAGATGCGCATGTCGGCTACTTTGCCAGAAATCTTGTTTGCCAGGATAACAAGAGCGAATCCAAACACAGATTTCATAAGACCGACTGCAGTTGAAAATGAATACCTTCCAAGCTGAACACCATACCGATAAACAAAAGTATCGATAACCTCGTAAACATCCTTTGTCAATGCATTACCAAGCAGCAGCTGCTGTTCAAAACCTGCATTCAGAATTCCTCCTATACCAAGAATGAATAAAAGTACAACGGTCGGTGCTATACCAGGCAGGGTAATGTGCCAGGCCTTGCCAAACCTGCCAAGTCCGTCCACAGCACCCGCATCATACAGCTCATGATCGACTCCTGTTATTGCGGATATATAAATTATAGCAGACCATCCCATGCCTTTCCAGATGTTTGCTATTGTAAGAATTCCCCAGAACATGCTTTTTTCATTTAGGAAAACAATTGCTTTATCAATAACACCAATCCTGGTAAGAGTTCCATTAATTGAACAAAATCGCTAACGCGATGGCTGTCCAACGTTGTGTTTACCACTAAGTTTTACATTTAATAAAAAATAGTAGCAGGTTTTAAATATATGTTTTATTGTTAAGTTACCCCTAACCAACAATGAACACTATAGAAAAAAT
>QKDK01000176.1 GCA_003252135.1 Clostridia bacterium | reverse complement strand
GGAATGTAACATAATATGCTTCCCCCAATTGGTTAGTAACTATACTTTATCAGATTTGAAGACATATTAAAATGAAATAGTTATTAATTATAGAAAGTCAGCAGCATATAAGCTATTATTTTTACAGAGTATATCATCAGATCACTGGTTTTTCCTGAGGTATTGCAAGTACGGTAAATGAAGATTCTAATATGCCGCTGATGCAGGAAGAAATAAATTGACCGAAATGCTCACAAATGGTAAGATTTCAAATGAAGTGATGACAAATAGCGAAAACAGACGCAGCTGTTGCTGCTTTACTGTAAAAGAAAAGATTGGAGATAAAGATAGCGATGATTAAGGTTCAAAAACTATCCTTTTCATATCCGCAGAAGGATTTATATAACAAGGTTTCATTTACAATGGAGGACAATATTCATTGTGCGTTGATCGGGAGCAACGGAACAGGGAAAAGTACGCTGCTGGATTTACTGATGAACCATAAAGAACGTTTGTATGACGGAAAGATCACAGTCGATTCTATAGGCAGGATCGGGTATGTCAGCCAGTTTTCGCAGCTTGATCTGCACGAAGATATGACTGTATTTGAGTATATCAGTGCTGAGTTCGTAAAGCTTGAGCAAAGGCTTCAGGATTGTTATAAGGAGATGGAGACGGCGCAGGATCTGGAGACTGTCATGGAAGTATATCAAAACACAGTGGACGAATGGAATGCAGTGGACGGCGAAAATTATACCATCAACATCAGGAAGCATTTAAGTCTGGCTAAGCTTGAAAAGTTAGAAGGACAAAAGCTTCCAGACATAAGTAACGGAGAGTTCAAGCTGATCCAGGTAATCAAAGAGATGATGGTGAGCCCGGGATTCCTGATAATGGACGAACCGGATGTGTTCTTGGATTTTGAACGTCTGAATGGACTGAAGGATCTGATCAATGCTCATAAGGGAACGCTTCTTGTAATCACACACAACCGTTATCTTCTGAATCACTGCTTTAACAAGATTCTTCACATGGAGAACAGAGAAATTCAGGAATTTGACGGAACCTATATCGAATATAATTATGAACTTCTGGCTGCAAAGATCGAGCAGGAAGAAGCTGCAGCAGCCGATCAGGCAGAGATAGAACGCCAGCAGCAGGTTCTTGACAAAGCAAGATTTAAGGCCTCCATGATTGACAGTGCGACACTCGGAAGAACCGTACATGCAAGACAAACGCTGGTTGATCGCCTGGAAGCCAGAAAAACGAAACTTCCCTATGTTGATATCAGACAGCCGGAGATTCATTTTGCTTTTGCAGGTGAGGTGGAGGATGAGACGGTTCTGGAGCTATCCGGTTATAGTGCTGCTTTTGATGAGCAGCTTTTGGCAGATGTGAATTTCATAATGCAGCCATCAGACCACGTGGCAATTGTGGGAAGGAACGGAACAGGCAAAACGACGTTACTGAGGGAGATACTTGAGAACTCAAAAGATTCCATAAAGATAAGCAAAGAAGCAAAGATCGGTGCATTTATGCAGAGTACAGATTCATGCTATGACAGCTCCAGGCGACTGCTAGAGGTTATGGAGGATGCGGGTTTTGCATCAAAAGCAGAAGCAGAAGACCATTTGAAAAAATACGGCTTTGAAGGGGATACGCTGCAGCAAAGAGTACGTGAATTATCTGGCGGTGAAAAGGATCTGTTTCAATTAGCAGTACTTTCATGTAAAAAATCCAATCTTTTGCTGCTCGATGAGCCGACAGGGCATCTTGATGTATACGCACAGGTTGCACTCGAGCAGGCAGTTACCGAATTCAAAGGTGCAGTGCTGATGGTATCCCATGATTTTTATACAGTGGTAAACTGCATGGATTACGTACTATATGTAGAAGACAGCACAGTACGAAGAATGAGTATGCGCAAATTCCGTCAGATGATCTATGCTGATCATTATGACAAGGAGTATCTGGTGCTGGAGCAGGAAAAAAAGGAGACAGAGTTCAGAATCCTGCAAATGCTGCGAAATCATGAATTTGAAGAGGCGAAAATACTTATGGAATCATTGGCTGAGCTGATCAGGAGAATGAAGTAATCAGGAGAAACAGTAATCTATATTACCCAAATTGCCCTTTTCGGGGTGAAATAATTGCATAAGGAGCATGTTATGCTGAACAGGTCAAGTTATAATGAAGAAGTCTGCCGATGGGATGTCTTTGAGATACAATATAATGGACAGGATGATAACGATGCATACATCAAAAGTTATATTAAGGGGAGATTTACTGGAAAATTTGAAGAGAAAACAGTGGATGGATTTTATGATGGTGAAGGTAAATTTATCATCCGTTTCATGCCTTCCTTTGAAGGTGAGTATACCTTTCATGTTCAAAGCAGTTTTTTTGATGCGGCTGATACAGGAAGTTTTATGGTAAAGGCTCCCAAAAAAGAAAATCATGGTCCGGTCAGAGTCCACAATACATATCATTTTGCATATGAAGATGGAACACCGTACTATTCCATTGGAACAACCTGTTATGTCTGGCATCTTCAGACGGACGAGATGATAGAAAAAACATATGAGCTGCTGGAGAGCGCAGGATTTAATAAGATACGCTTCTGCGTTTTTCCCAAGCATTATGCATATAACCTGAATGAACCGCGGGATTATCCTTATGCGGGAAAGCCTATGGATTCTTGTGTTCTGAGTGTTGAGAATTTCAACAGTTACAATGGGAGGGCAGAGGGAAATGAATGGAATTATATGCAATTCAATCCATCGTATTTCAGGCATATTGAAAGCTGTATCCTCAGATTGCAGGCCTTGGGAGTTGAAGCAGATCTTATCCTTATGCATCCCTATGACCGATGGGGATTTTCCTGTATGGACAGAGAAGCTGATGATCTGTATCTTACCTATGTAACTGCCAGATTGTCCGCTTTTCGAAATGTTTGGTGGTCATTGGCCAATGAATATGATCTGATGCAGGCGAAAAGTCTGAAAGACTGGGAACATTTTGCAGACCTGATCTGCAGACAGGATCCGTATCTTCATCTTCGTTCCATTCATAACTGTGTTCACTTTTATGATTATACCAGACCATGGGTGACGCATTGCAGCATTCAGAGACAGGACTTATATAAGTCTGCAGAGTTCGTACAGGAATGGCGCAGACATTATAAAAAACCAGTCGTTCTGGATGAGATCGCATACGAAGGGAATATTCAATACGGCTGGGGAAATATCACAGCCATGGAAATGGTCAGAAGATTCTGGGAGACAGCATGCCGCGGCGGATATGCCGGACATGGAGAGACCTATCTGAATGAAGAAGATATCCTGTGGTGGTCGCATGGAGGTAAGCTGATCGGAGAAAGTTATAAGAGATTTAGTTTTCTGCATGAAATACTGTGTGAGACGCCCGGGTATGGGCTAAAACCATATGAAAGGACATCATGGGATGAGGTTTGTGCCGTTCCGGAGGAGATAGGTGCAAACGGATCGTATTACCTGTATTACTACAGCTTTATGCAGCCAGCTTTTCGCGAGTTCAATATTACTGATACCAAAGAATATGAAGTCTATATAATCGACACATGGGAAATGACCAAAACAAAAGTTGGCATCAGAAGCGGTAAATTTAAACTGATATTGCCCGGAAAGCAATTTATTGCTGTTATGTTAAAAGCAGTTCAGCAGAAATAAGAGACAATATGGTAGAAACGTTCAGCCAGAATGAACTTTGCAAAGAACAGCGCAGGGAATGAGGAAAAGTTAAAGAATTAGATAATTCTTTAACCGACAAGTTTGTGCCTCGCGTGTCACCGCTCGTTCAAACTTGATATGCGCAAAGATCAGCGCGGGAATGAGGGAAAAGTTAAAGAATTAGATAATTCTTT
>QKDK01000172.1 GCA_003252135.1 Clostridia bacterium | reverse complement strand
ATGCTATACTTGTAAAAATTTCCTTTGAATTATTTATAAACAGCGTTTATAATCTAGTAGAATATGTTTCGTAGCGAATTAGTTAGGATTTTCCTATTTTGAGCATATATACTAAAAGGATTCGAAAGGAGAAAGCAAAGTTATGTTTAGCTGTGACATTGGGATTGACTTGGGGACTGCCAGTGTACTTGTGTATATCAAAGGAAAAGGTGTTGTTCTGAAGGAGCCGTCAGTTGTTGCATTTGACCGTGATACAAATAAAATTCGTGCGATTGGTGAAGAGGCGAGGCTTATGCTCGGCCGTACACCTGGCAATATCATAGCAGTGCGCCCGCTGCGTCAGGGAGTTATCTCTGACTATACAGTGACTGAAAAGATGCTGAAGTACTTTATACAGAAAGCAGTCGGCAAGAAGTGGTTCCGCGGACCTGCAGTCAGTGTCTGCGTACCAAGTGGTGTAACTGAAGTTGAAAAGAAAGCAGTTGAAGATGCCGCTGCACAGGCAGGTGCAAGAAGCGTTGCCATTATTGAAGAACCGATTGCAGCTGCAATCGGAGCAGGCATCGATATAACAAGACCATGCGGCAATATGATCGTTGACATCGGCGGCGGCACAACAGATATCGCAGTTATTTCACTGGGCGGTACAGTTGCCAGCACTTCCATTAAAATTGCAGGCGATGATTTTGACGAAGCAATCGTCCGTTATATGAGAAAAAGACACAATCTTCTGATTGGTGAACGTACTGCAGAAGATATCAAAATCAAGATAGGATCAGCATACAGAAGACCGGAGACCATTGCGATGGATGTAAGAGGCCGTAACCTCGTTACAGGTCTTCCAAAGACTATTTCTGTTACGTCAGAAGAAACAGAAGAAGCACTTCGGGAGACGACATCACAGATCGTGGAAGCAGTTCACAGTGTTCTTGAAAAGACACCGCCGGAACTTGCAGCAGATATTGCAGACCGCGGTATCGTATTAACAGGCGGCGGATGCCTGTTGTACGGACTGGAGGAACTGATAGAAGAAAAGACAGGTATTACGACGATGACAGCAGAAGACCCAATGACAGCTGTAGCAATCGGAACCGGAAAGTATATTGAATTCCTGAGCTCAAGAAAGGAAAAGTAATATGTTAAGAGGGTTATATACAGGCTGGACGGGAATGTTCAATGAACAGAAGCGTCTGGATGTTATCTCCAACAATCTTGCGAACTCAGCGACAGTCGGCTACAAATCAGAAGGTGTGACAAGCCAGTCTTTTGATGATGTGCTGACTTTAAAGGTACGTGACGAATCTGCCGATCCGACTTCCAGTGCCATTATAGGCACGATGAGCCTTGGAACCAAGATCGGTGAAGTATACACCGATTATACGCAGGGTTCACTCAGAGAAACTGACAATACCTATGATCTGGCAATCGAAGGAGACGGATTTTTCACCATTTCCTATACTGATGCCAATGGGGATACTTCGGAGCGCTATACACGCGCCGGTGAATTTACCATGACTCAGGATGGCTACATAGTTACGACAGAAGGTCAGCACCTTGTCAGTGAGAGCGGTGTCCTGCAGGTTCCTGTTGATGCAGCCAATGTCATTATCAGTCAGGATGGAACCGTATATGCTGATGGAACAGCTGTAGATAAGATAACCCTTACAGACTTTGAAGATTATGATTACCTGAAAAAATATGGTGAGACCATGTATGGCGCTGTCGATGGCGCAACAGAGAAGGATGCCACCGGAACCGTCCGTCAGGGATACACAGAACAGTCAAATGTCAGCGTAGTTTCTGAGATGGTCAATATGATCAGTATAACAAGGGCTTATGAAGCAAATCAAAAAGTTGTAAAAGCTATGGATGAGCTTCTTAACCTGAGTGCTAACAGTATTGGCAAAGTTTAATGTTCCTTATTGATGCTACGCAGAGCCAGGATACGGCAGATCGGAGACTACTATGATGCGTTCATTATGGACTGCTGCATCAGGAATGATCGCTCAGCAGACAAACGTCGATAACATATCAAATAATATAGCAAATGTAAATACGACCGGTTACAAAAAGCAGTCTACAGAATTTCAGTCACTTCTGTATTCAAAGCTGCAAACAGAGCAGACGGACAACAACGGAGATCCAAAGCCTGTAATCGCCCAGGTAGGTTCAGGTGTCAGGGTCGCGGGGCTTGTGTCCCAATATACGCAGGGAGCTTTGACTGAAACTGAAAGAGATCTTGATTTTGCCATTGACGGTGACGGCTTCTTTATGGTCGGCATGCCGGATGGCTCAATTTCCTATACAAGAAACGGTTCTTTCCAGACTTCCATCGGAACCTCAGGGGTAACGCTGGCAACATCGGACGGTTACCCGGTTCTTGACACGAACGGCAACGCCATTGTGTTTGACAGCAGCTGGGATACCAGCAAAGTGGTAATCGATGATTCTGGAACTATCTGCTATCCTGATGAAAACGGAACAGTACAAAAAACAGATATACAGATTGGACTTGTTCAGTTCAATAATCCTTCCGGACTTGAGAAATCATCGGACTCTCTGCTGATTGCTACTGACAACTCAGGAGCACCGAGACTGGAAAGTACAGATACCGCATTAACAAAGAGCAAGGTGATTTCAGGATACCTTGAGGCATCTAATGTACAGACTGTTGATGAAGTCGTTAATCTGATCGTTGCGCAGAGAGCGTATGAGATGAATTCAAAAGCAATTCAGGCAGCGGATGAGATGCTTCAGCTCGCTAATAATCTGAGGCAGTAAATCATTTGTTAGGGTTGGAACAAAGATATAATTCATACAAAGGGGGAAACAATGAGCATTTCAATTGGTTCGGATTCGTTGTTAACCAGTACTGTAAGCAAATCTGCAAGCACATCATCAGCGTCCAAGCTGGAGGGAACTTTGTCTGGTGGGATGACAGGAGCTACGGATGATGAGATGATGGATGCCTGCAAAAGTTTTGAAGCCTACCTGGTTGAACAAATGATTGAATCCATGAGAAGTACCGTCTCGACCGATGAGGATGAGAATGAGTACGAAAAGTATTTTGGCGATATGCGCTATCAGGAATATGCCGAGCAGATCGCAGACAGCGGGCAGATGGGGATCGCCCAGATGTTATATGACTCAATGAAGAGAGATGAATAGTTTTACAAAAAAAGCGCTTACGGCAGGTTTCGCCCGGCCGGGGCGCATTTTTTTGTTTTTTATCAAGAATGCTGCACCGGAGGAATGTATGGCCGAAAATCTGGAAGGATATGTTGAAAAAATTGTATATCGAAATCAGGAGAATGGGTATACTGTGCTTACACTCGCCGCAGATGAGGAGGAAGTGACCTGTGTGGGTACATTCATCTTTATTAATGAGGGAGAGTATGTCTGCCTGGAGGGAAATTATACGGCACATCCTACTTACGGTGAACAATTCCAGGTAATGCAGTATGATGTCAGACAACCGGATAATGCAAAATCCATGGAACGTTACCTGGCATCCGGAGCCATCAAGGGGATTGGCGAAGCGCTAGCTGGCCGGATCGTGAAGAAGTTCGAGGACAGAACCTTCCATATCATAGAAAATGAACCGGAACGGCTTGCTGAAATCAAAGGAATCAGTATAAAGAAAGCACAGGAAATATACGAACAGTTCCATGGAAAAAAAGAGCTTCGCTCTGCTACGATGTTTCTGGCTGAGTATGGAATCGGTGTGAATCTGGCAGTTAAGATCTATCAGAAATACAAGAATGAACTGTATGAGATCATTCGGGTCAATCCATACAGACTTGCGGAAGAGATGGAAGGAGTAGGCTTCCAGACGGCAGATGATATTGCTGTGAAAGCTGGAATCGGCTCGGATTCAGAGCACCGAATCAAATCAGGTATTCTTTATTGTCTGATGCAGGCTGCTGGCAGCGGGCATGTTTATCTTCCGAAGCAGGAGCTTATCGGGATGGCCATGCAGCTTTTGATGGTCAGCGAATCTTCTGTTCGCAGGCAGCTTGACATCTGCTGTCTGGAAAGGAAGACGATCATTCAGGTGATGGACGGTATGGAATGTATATACCATGCGCCGTTCTACTATCTCGAGCTCAATACGGCAAGAATGCTGCTTGATCTTAATCTGGTCTATACTCCCGATCCTCAGCTGGTAAATGCCAGAATAGAAAAGCTTCAGACAAGCTTTGACCTGGAATTGGATGAAATGCAGCGGTTTGCTGTTGAAGAGGCGGCCAGATGCGGACTGTTCATACTGACAGGAGGACCGGGAACCGGAAAGACCACGACGATCAATGCCATCATTCGTTTTTTTGAGGAAGAAGGCATGGATATACTGCTGGCTGCACCGACGGGCCGTGCTGCAAAGCGGATGAAGGAAACAACAGGATACGAAGCCAGAACGATACACCGGATGCTGGAACTTGGAAAAGGGCAGGATGGTGCGGGCAGAGAAATGGTATTTGAAAGGGACGAAAGCAATCCGCTCGAATGTGATGTCGTGATCATTGACGAGATGTCCATGGTAGATATCAGTCTGATGCATGCGCTTCTATGCGCCATAGTAGTCGGGACCAGGGTTATATTTGTCGGCGATGTGAATCAGCTTCCTTCCGTAGGACCTGGCAATGTGCTGCACGATATGATTGCTTCGAACCAGTTTCATGTGGTGTGCCTGACAAAGATATTCAGGCAGGCATCCGAAAGTGATATTGTTGTAAATGCTCATAAGATCAATGCCGGAGAACAGATTCGCATGGATAACAAAAGCAAGGATTTCTTTGTTCTGCAAAGACTGCAGGTCAATGAGATTCTGGGTCTGACGATCAGCCTGGTCAGGGACAAACTCCCTGGTTATGTCAATGCAAGTTCCTATGATATACAGGTGCTTACACCGATGAGAAAAGGAGAGCTTGGTGTTGAAAATCTCAACCAGATTCTGCAGCAGTATCTGAATCCGCCCTCGCAGGATAAAACAGAAAGAGAAGCCCATGGTATGACTTTCCGCGAGGGAGACAAGGTCATGCAGATCAGGAACAATTATCAGCAGACCTGGAAAGTGCTTGGATATAACAGGATTACGCTGCAGGAAGGCACAGGCGTTTTTAACGGAGATATAGGAATTATCCGTGAGATCAATCTGTTCGCGGAAACAGTTACAGTAGAGTTTGATGAAGGCAGGCTTGCGGAGTATCCTTTTTCACAGCTGGAGGAACTGGAGATGGCTTATGCCATAACCATTCACAAATCACAGGGGAGTGAATATCCGGCAGTGGTCATACCGATTCTGACAGGGCCAAGACAGCTATTGCACAGGAACCTTCTGTATACTGCCGTAACAAGGGCAAAAAACTGTGTCACCCTGATCGGCAGCAAGGAAACCATATGGAAGATGATTGACAACATCAATGAACAGAAGCGATATTCCGGGCTGCACTATCACCTGAATGATCAGTAAGCAAAAGAACGATCAGGCTACTTAAAAAATACGTGCATTTTCTGAAAAGGTGACGTAGAATTAAGGTAATAAATAAAAATAATTAAATAAATATAAAGTTTTTAAGCAGGAGGAAGGTAAAGTGAGTAAAACAGCATTGGTTATTATGGCAGCAGGTATGGGAAGCCGTTTCGGAGGCGGAATCAAACAGCTCGAGCACGTAGGTCCCAGCGGTGAGATCATCATGGATTATTCAATATTTGATGCAAGAGAAGCGGGGTTTGACAAAGTCGTATTTATCATTCGTCATGATCTTGAAGCTGCATTTAAAGAGATTATCGGTAACAGAATAGAAAAAGAAATAGAAGTGGAATATGTATACCAGGAACTCGATGATCTTCCGGCAGGTTTTACTGCTCCGGCAGAACGTACAAAGCCGTGGGGAACTGGTCAGGCCGTATTAAGCTGTCTGGGCAAAGTAAAGGAGCCGTTCCTCGTTATCAATGCAGATGATTACTATGGGAAGGAAGCTTTCAAAAAGATTCATGATTTTCTTTGTGAAGCAGCAGATAAAAAAACATCACATCAGTACTGTATGGCAGGCTTTATCCTTGGCAACACGCTGAGCGACAATGGTATTGTAACAAGAGGAACCTGTAGTGTGGATCAGAACGGTATGCTGAATCATGTTGAAGAGACCTATGCTATTGAACGCAAGGGAAGTGTGGCAGTTGGAAAGGATGGAAAAGATAACACAATCGAAATAGCACTTGATAATCCGGTTTCTATGAATATGTGGGGCTTTACACCTGATTTTCTGGAAGAACTGAAAACTGATTTTACATCTTTCCTTGGTAAGATCGGTGACAATCCTTTAAAAGCGGAACATCTGCTTCCGGATGTGGTAGGAAGACTTGTCGATCAGAAAAAAGCGACAGTAAAAGTTCTGTCAACGAATGACAAGTGGTTCGGAGTTACTTACAAAGAGGACAAGGAAATCGTGGTCAATTCATTTCAGGCTCTTGTAGATCAGGGTCAGTATCCTGCCTGTCTTTTTGAATAAGCACAATGTTCTGAATATTCTGTTTCCGAGATGCTGTCCTGTTTGCAAAGAATTACTGCAGGATGAAAGTCAGCTGATATGCATCTCATGTGAAAGCCGGCTTTTATATAACTCTGGACCTGTCTGTCTAAAGTGCGGAAAGCCTGTCGAATACGAGGAAACAGAGTATTGCTATGACTGTTATAAAAAGAAGCATCATTATGAGCGCGGATATTCGGTATTTCTTTATGATGATATTATGAAACAGCTGATCGGTGATTTTAAATACAGAAACAAAAAAGAATATGCAGATCTGTTTGTGCATAGAATTGTAGAGAGACGCGGGAGAGCAATAACTGAGCTGGGCCTGGATGCAATTATTCCTATACCGGTTCACCCTGCGAAGAAAAGGTACAGAGGTTATAATCAGGCACAGGTGCTGTCGGAAGGAATCGGAAAAGCATTGTCTATTCCTGTTGTTTCGGATATATTGAAAAGAAACAGGAACACCATGCCTCAGAAGCAGCTGAATGATATTGAAAGATTACGAAATTTGGAAAAAGCATTTATTTTTGATGAAAGGAACACAAAGAAAGCAGAAAAACTGGGTATCAGACTTCAAAAAGTGCTGTTGGTCGATGATATTTATACAACAGGCAGCACCATGGAAGCATGTACGAAGATCTTACTTGCAAACGGAGTTTCAACAGTATATTTTGTCAGTCTTTGTACAGGTCGTGGATTGTGAAAGCAGGAGGCGCGAGTATGGAAGTTAGAAATTGTAAGAACTGCGGAAAATTATTTAATTATCTGGGTAATTCTACACCGTTTTGTCCCCAGTGCATGAAAGAACTTGAAGATAAATTCACCGAAGTAAAGCAATATATCTATGATAATCCAGGAGCGAATATTGACAAAGTCGCGACCGATATGGAGATATCCGTACGTCAGATCCAGCGATGGGTCAGAGAAGAAAGACTGACCTTTGCAGAAGGGTCCATGGTCGGAATTGAATGCGAGAGCTGCGGGACTATGATACGAACCGGTCGTTTTTGTGCTACCTGTAAGCAAAAGATGATTCAGAATTTAGGGAGTGCAATGCCTAAAAATGAAGAACAAGTTATTAAGAAGGACAAAGACACCAGTGCAAGGATGAGGTTCCTGGAGTAATCTTATCTTACGGAGGTGGATTATCAGCAGTGGGAGAGAGTAAAATTGACCAGATTTTATGCAGTACGTTTATAAACATTACCGAGCATGTAGCCGGTGTTAGATTTACCCAGACAGATGACCACCCTGCAGATGGCGAACACTATGTCATAAAGTCAGAGATGAAAGGAAATCTGATGGGTGATATTGCATTCTTTTTCCCAAAAAGCTTTGCGGATAAAATTGTAGAAACAGCAAAGATTGAGCTGGATGATATAAGCTATGAAGATATTCTGAAGGAGTATGTTAATATCTTGTTTGGAAGAATGTTGTCCTGCGCCAGTAATTTTCTGGGTAAATATGCAAGATTCTCACCGCCGGAGGTTACATTGTCGAAGGATCCGGAAGTTGAAATAGTAAACGGATTTTATACAGAAAAGAAAAGCTATTGCTTTAATAGTGATTCTGGCAATGTATATTTTCGAGCGAGCTACACGATTAAATGATTAAAACAGGGTGTTCTGTTTTGCTGGGAGGTTGAACGCAGAATGAAGACGGTATTAATAATAGATGATTCCCCTATGATCATAAAACAGATCAGACAGATAGCAGCCGATCACGGATACTATGCGCCTGAAGGATGTAAAACAGGAGAAGAAGGACTGGAGAGATATAAAGAGCTTCGTCCGGATATAGTCACCCTTGATATTATAATGCCCGGCATGGATGGAATTGAAACAGCCAAAAAGATTCTTGAGTTCGATCCCAAGGCGAAAATCATTATGGTAACATCATTATGCGATTTTGATACCCTGGAAGAGATACAGGGTCTTGGACTGAGTCAGATGGTATCAAAACCGATTCAGACAAAGGAAATGGTACATGCGATTGAAACAATACTAAAACATTAGCTCATAACGAAGAATAATCAAAAGAAGGTGCTGTGAAAAATGATTTCATTTTCACAACACCTTTTTCTAACGGATTCTTATTCCGTTTTCTTCTATTGTTATGCGCTCTTCTTTCATCAGGCGTCCGATGGCCCGCTTAAACGCATTCTTGCTGAGTCCAAAAGCAGCTTCTATTTCGCCCGGCTGTGATTTGTCGTGAAGGGGCAGGTATCCGCCGGCTTCTTTAAGTGCCGAAAAAATCAGATCCTTGTCATCCGACATTTGCACGGATATCAGGTTTGATAATGTCAGTTCAAGCTTTCCGTCTTCGTGGCGGTTTGCAATTCTTGCATGGACTAAAGTTCCCGGAGCGATAGGTTTATGCAGCGACTTGTTTGGTATCATGGCACTGTACTTATCGTCTATGGCAACAAAAGCTCCAAATGAATCTATCTTCTCATATACAATGCCGTCGACCCAGTCTCCTTTCTGGTAAGGCGAATCGCTTGAAAGGTAAGGATATACCTTCATGGTGGCACAAAGCCGCTGACTTTTATCCACATAAAGTGATACAAGGACTTCTTCGCCTGCCGTTACATGCCATACCTGTTCTTTAAATGGGAGCAAAAGATCTTTTGCCAGTCCCCAGTCAAGAAATGCACCGATCTGACCGACTTCTTTAACTTTTAATTTTGCCACCGTACCAAGCTCCATGGGAGGCATAGTAGTGGTCGCGATAGGTCTGTCTTTTGAATCCTTATATACGAACACAGTGACCAAATCATTATTCTTAAGATCTGCTGGCACCTGCGCTTTTGGCAGCAGTATAGAATCGACAGAAAGTACAGAATGCGGATCGATATCCGCCGGACTCTCTTTTTTGGGAAAAGGGTCAGCCAGATAAACTCCGAAATCGGTTGATTTGTGCATCTTAAGTTCCTGTGTTTTTCCTAATATAATCATAAGTACTCCTGTCTGCATGTAGTGTGCCTCTATGTAACAATCACTGGCAGTAAACCGCCAGATTTATGATATCATATTTTGAAAAAATATGATAGAAGAATATGAAATCAGGGTATCCAAACAGGTAAATCTTTGTTATACTTTCATATAGTAACAGAAAGAAACAGTTTTTACGTATCTCAAAGGATATTATTGCGGCTGCCAGGCTGTGCATTTTTGTGAACATTGATAGCTGCTTTCAAAAACATTGATTAAATTTAAGATTAAGAAATGGATCGTTATATGAATAAAAAATATAAATATTTATTGTTCGACCTGGATGGAACCCTTACAGATCCAAAAGAAGGAATAACAAAATCTTTTCAATATGCGCTTGAATCGCTTGGAATCCATGAACCGAATCTGGATAATCTGACCAAGTATATTGGCCCGCCGCTGAGAGATTCTTTTTGTGATTATTTTTCCGGAAGCCTTGTTGAGACAGCTGTTGAAAAGTACAGGGAGAGATTTACTGAAAAAGGCATTCACGAAAACAGTGTATATGACGGAATACCGCAGTTGCTTGAAGCTGTTAAAAATGCTGGCAAGAGCATTTCGCTTGCTACATCGAAGCCGGAATATCTGGCGGTCAGAATTCTTGAGGATTATAAACTTGCTGAATTTTTTGACTGCATGACCGGAGGACTGGCAGACGGGAAGAGGGATACCAAAGCAAGTGTTATTCGTGAGGTCTTTGAGCGGCTGAATATTCAGGAAAAGGATAAGAATAGTGTGCTTATGATCGGCGACCGCAAATATGATATTGAAGGTGCGATTATATGCGGAATCGATTCCGTAGGGGTCAAGTTCGGCTATGCAGAAGATGGAGAGCTTGAAAAAGCAGGTGCAACGTATATTGTCTCTACAGTAGATGAACTGCAAAAGCTTTTATTATCCATGTAAAGAGTCTGATCCTGTGTAAAACCAGTGTCTGCATCCTGAAATTAAGAATAACAGAAGCAATAAACATAGAATTGGAGCAATAATGAAACGAACCGGAGAGATCAACATATATTTTTTAATTACAGCTGTAATTTCGCTGACATTACCGTTTGTTCCTTTTGAGCGGATCACTTCTGATACCGGCACCCTGCTCGTTATAGGTCAGGTAGCGATTGCATTGCCGGCTATCGTACTGTTAATAAAAAGAAAGCAGCCGATATCTGAGAGCCTGCGTCTGAAAAAGATATCACCGGGCAATATAATTCTGATCATTCTTTTTGTGTTACTGATGATGCCGCTGATGACCATGATCAATGCGATATCCTTAAAATATGTCAGTAATTCCACACAGGATGTTATGACAGACCTTGTTCTTTCTTATCCTGTCTGGTTATCACTGCTGATGATAGCAGGCATGCCATGTATTCTGGAGGAGATGGTTTACCGAGGGGTATTCTACAATGAATACAGGAAGAACGGACTTTTTGCCGGAGCTTTGCTCAGTGCAGTTTTGTTTGGTATCATGCACGGAAATTTTAATCAGTTCTCCTATGCATTTGTTATGGGTATACTGTTCACACTGATCATCGAAGCTACAGATTCTTTGTTCTCCTCTATGCTGATGCATTTTCTGATCAATGCGCAGTCTGTTATACTTCTGTCGCTTCTGCCAAAAATGCTGAACTGGCTGCAGAGCACATATGAAGCTGCGGTTTCCGGCGGAAATCAAAGCCTTGCAGACAGTATTTCTTCAATGCTGCAAGGGGTGGATATCACTTCACCGACACTGGCAGATGACATGCTTGGAACCTCTGTGGTTCTTTCCTATGGTGAGATTTTCAGGCTGTATGGATTTCCTGTTCTGGTCTGCACATTTCTTGCTTTCCTGGTGTTTAAGACTATTGCGAAGAACACCGATCGGTGGGATGATATAAAAAGAAAGCTTGCAGGACTGAATGCTGATAATACCGTGTCAGGTGACAGCTTACAATCAGTACAGGATGTGAAAAGCAGCAGACAGAAAATTCTGCCTGCATTGAAAGAAAATATAACAATACCGCTCATTATTGCAATTTCTCTATGCGTGGCCGGTATGATCATGAATGAAATAATCTAGGAGGTTATACAACGATGGATAACAGCGAATTATATGATATTATTATTATCGGCGGAGGACCGGCTGGTCTTACAGCTGCAATCTATGCATCCCGTGCAGAATTAAAGACACTTGTTCTTGAAAAGGAACCCATGTGCGGAGGACAGATCATTAATACCTACGAAGTAGATAATTATCCGGGCATACCGGGTATCAGCGGTTTTGCACTGGCAGAAAAGTTCAAGGAACATTGCGACAGGCTTGGTGCGGTTTTTGGCGAAGGTGAGATTGCATCCATTGATTACAGCGGACCAGATAAACATATAACTCTTGAGAATGGAACTGTTCTGACAACTAAGTGCATCATTATTTCAACAGGTGCTGCTTACAGAAAGCTTGGTGTGAAGGGAGAAGAGGAGTTTGCAGGGATGGGCGTGTCATATTGTGCGACCTGTGACGGAGCCTTTTTCAGAAATAAGGATACCATGGTGGTAGGTGGCGGTGACGTGGCTGTGGAGGATGCGATTTTTCTGGCCAGAATGTGCAGAAAAGTTTACATTGTGCATCGAAGAGATGAATTCCGTGCTGTAAAAACACTTGTAACTGCATTACATGGATATGAAAATGTTGAGTTTATTATGGACAGTGTGGTGGATGAAATAAAAGGTGATAAGATGGTGAACGGTGCTGTTCTTCATAATGTTAAAACTGGTGAGTCGCGGTTCGTTGAACTGTCAGGCGTATTTATAGCTGTAGGGAACAAACCAAATTCTGAGTTATTTGCAGCCAATGTCGATACAGATGAGACAGGTTACCTGAAAGCTGGCGAAAACTGTGAAACGAACATCCCGGGTGTATTTGCTGTGGGAGACATCAGAACGAAGCAGCTGAGACAAATAATAACAGCATCGGCTGACGGAGCCAATGCTGTTACATCTGCAGAGCGTTATATTAATCAGTATTATGCCTGAATTGCGGCATTGATCGTATTTTGAATTCTTGAAGAGACTAATTCGGCAATCTCTGTTGACTTCATATCTTTATAATCTTCATAATACAAAGGCGGAAGATAGTGAATCTGAACCGTGATACGTTTGATCGAGTTTGTGTCGAAGGCTTTATAGGAATCGACAAGAGCTACGGGAACAATCGGACAGCAGGCGTTCATGGCACTTTTAAAACTTCCGCCTTTAAATTCACCGATTTTATTGCCATTACGGCTTCTTGTACCTTCTGCAAAGATAACAAAGTTTTCTTTATCCTTTACACGTCTTGTCATATTCTTGATAACAGTAAGAGACTGGCGTACATCCTCCCGGTCTATGATTTCTGCCTGCAGCATCTGTATGATATTGCGGAGAAGAAATACATTCCGAACTTCCTTTTTCATAACAGTAACAAATGGACGTTCATGCGTCTCCATGAAAGCCAGTGCATCAAAAAGGCCCTGATGATTGGGAAACATGATATAACCGCTTTCCTTTGGCAGATTATCGATTCCATGGCATTCTATGGTGACTCTGCCGCGGCGGTTGGCATTTGCTGCTTCTTTATGTAAAAAAGCATATCGCGTTGCAGCATCATACTTCTGTACATTCTGATACTGCATCACTTTGAACAGATAATAGGGCAGAACAAAAAAGCTTCGAAGGAACATAAAGGCAATTCGTTTCATTCTTTTATCCTTTCCCAAATGATTAATTGAACTCGTAACCTTTCAGCATCCTCGCACGGCTGGGATGACGAAGCTTACGAAGCGCTTTTGCTTCGATCTGGCGGATACGTTCTCTGGTAACATTGAATTCTCGTCCGACTTCTTCAAGTGTCCTGCTGCGTCCGTCCTTCAGACCAAAACGTAAAATAAGAACACGCTGCTCGCGTTCGGTTAATGTATCCAGGAGCTTGGCAATCTGATCCTGCAGTACTGCATAGGATGCAGCATCTTCCGGACCGGTTATGGTATCATCTTTGATGAAATCACCAAGGTGACTGTCATCTTCTTCACCGATAGGTGTGTCAAGTGATATTGGATCTGCAGAAACTTTCAGGATTTCACGAACCTTTTCGAGCGGCAGCTGCATAGCGTCTGCAAGTTCCTGCTCCGTTGGTTCACGTCCAAGCTCCTGCAGTAAAGTTCTGGAAACACGATAAGTCTTATTGATGACCTCTGACATATGAACAGGAATACGGATCGTCCTTGACTGGTCAGCGATAGAACGTGTTATGGCCTGACGAATCCACCAGGTAGCATATGTACTGAATTTATACCCTTTATTATAATCAAATTTATCAACAGCTTTAATCAGTCCGAGATTTCCTTCCTGAATCAGATCAAGAAAAGAAAGTCCGCGGCCAACATAACGTTTTGCGATACTTACTACGAGACGAAGATTTGATTCTGCAAGAAGTCGCTTTGCATCGGAATCATCTTCCGCAATTCTTTTTGCCAGCTCGATTTCTTCATTTACGGACAAAAGAGGATAACTGCCGATTTCTTTCAGATACTGTTTGACAGGATCGTCTGAAATGGTGTTGGATAGTGTTGACAGGTCATCTGTATCTCCTATGAGTTCAGAATCGTCAGACAGTTCAAGCAATGCATCATCATCCGGTTCGTCTTCATCCTGCGGATTTAATACAACGATGTTTCTGGCTTCCAGATATTCATATATATGGTCGATCTGGCGAACATTCAGATTCATTTCTTTGAAAAAATCATTCACCTTATCAATCTCAATTACACCTTTATTATTATTGGCAAAAGCTACAAGCTCTTTCAATCGTGACTCAAAAGTATTTGCTTGTTCATCCATAATCAGGAACCCTCCAAAGATTAAAATTCAATGGTGCCGAAAAGTAGACACCAAACAGCATTATAGCATAGAACATTATGGAATGATACAAAAATCTTTATTAACATTTTATGAACAGTTTTATGAACAAATGGCGTTTAAAACAAAGTAAAATACCAGGCAAA
>QKDK01000229.1 GCA_003252135.1 Clostridia bacterium | reverse complement strand
TATTCTTTCACTTTTCCCTCATTTCTGCGCTGTTCTTTGCGCATTTCAAGTTTGAACGAGCGGTGATGCGCGAGGCACAAACTTGTTAGGTGAAAGAATTCTCTATTCTTTCACTTTCCCCTCATTCCTGCGCTGTTCTTTGCGCATTTCAAGTTTGAACGAGCGGTGACGCGCGAGGCGCAAACTTGTCTGTGAAAGAATTCTCTAATTCTTTCACTTTTCCCTCATTCCTGCGCTCCTGTTTATTTTCCGCGCTCTGCCATAAGCAGCTCGATTTCCTGTTCATTAATCCCGACCATCGCTTCGCCCAGGTCTTCGGAAAGATTGGCAATCATTTTGGCATCCGTAAAGTTGGTGACTGCCTTGACTATAGCATTGGCACGCTTCTCTGGATTCCCTGATTTAAAGATTCCGGATCCAACGAATACGCCCTCCGCTCCAAGCTGCATCATGAGTGCTGCGTCTGCCGGCGTTGCAACACCGCCTGCCGCAAAGTTCACGACCGGAAGTTTTCCTGTCTCATGCACCTGAAGAACAAGTCCGTAAGGTACCTGTAATTCCTTCGCTGCGTTGAACAATTCATCTTCATTCATAGAAGAAAGACGTGCGATTTCACGCTGCATCATACGCATATGACGAACTGCCTGTACGATATCTCCGGTTCCCGGTTCTCCCTTGGTACGGATCATCGCTGCCCCCTCATTGATTCTTCGAAGGGCTTCCGACAGATCCTTTGCTCCGCATACGAACGGTACATTGAATTTACGTTTGTTGATATGGTAGACATCATCGGCCGGTGACAGCACTTCACTCTCATCAATATAGTCAATTTCGATTGCCTCTAAAATCTGTGCTTCCGCAAAGTGCCCGATACGGCATTTTGCCATAACAGGAATAGATACCGCTTCCTGAATTCCGCGGATCATTTTCGGGTCGCTCATTCTTGAGACGCCACCGGCTGCCCGAATGTCTGCCGGAATTCGTTCCAGTGCCATGACTGCACATGCACCGGCTGCTTCTGCGATCTTTGCCTGCTCCGGTGATGTTACATCCATGATTACACCACCCTTTAACATCTGTGCTAATTCTTTATTCAACTGATATCTGTCCTGTTCCATACGAATACTCACTTTCCAATACTAAAAATGATACTCTCTTGTTCTTTAAAATCTGCCTTTACAGATTCATTAAAACACATTATAATCAAATGTGACTATAATTAAATGCCCAATTTAAATTTATTCGATATGGTCAGATCGGAGTCTGGTATTAATATGCTAACCTATTCCTTTTCAGATACAGGCTCAGACAGCCTGTACGAATACCTTTATAAATGCATAAAAAATGATATACTTGCCGGTCTTCTTTCCGCAGGTGATAAATTACCGTCCAAACGCAGCTTTGCAAAGCATCTGAACATAAGCACCATAACCGTTGAAAATGCCTATGCCCAGCTGCTTGCAGAAGGCTACATCTATTCGATTGCAAAAAAGGGATACTACATCGCGGATATATCAGATATGCCAATTCAACCAAAAAACAAGAACATGGCTGTCAGAACAACATCCAAAGATGCATCGGACAGTTTCAGACTTTTTGATAAAACAAGTGCGTCTGATAGAGCATATGTTCTTTATAAAGCAAATGCTCTCGATGAAGCAAAGGCCCTTGATGAAGCAAATGCTTTTGATGAGGCAAATGCTCATGATGAAGTAAATGCTCTTACTAAAGTAAATACTCATGATAAAGTAAATACCCATGATAAAGTAAGAGGAGTAGAGAATGTTTTTGAAAAAAAGAGTACCCCTCAAACTTACTTTGCCGACCTGTTCAACAATCAGACGAACCCCGCAAATTTCCCGTTCTCTGTCTGGGTGAAGCTGATGCGGGATGTCATTAACAGCAAAAGCTCTGAACTTATGACTAATTCGCCAAGTGGTGGTGTTCTCGAACTAAGGCAGGCGATAGCAGATCATTTAAAGCAATTCCGGGGTATGAATGTTCATCCGCAGCAGATCATCGTCGGTGCCGGAACCGAATATCTTTATGGATTGCTGATCCAGCTTCTTGGTCATGATAAGGTCTATGCGGTTGAGGATCCGGGGTATAAAAAAGTGGCACAGATCTATCAAAGCAACCAGGTCAGCTGTAAATTCATTCCGATGGATTCACAGGGAATACAGATCGACGCTTTAGAGAACCTGCACGCACAAGTCGCACATATCTCTCCTTCCCACCATTACCCGACCGGTATCATTACACCGATCAGCAGGAGGTATGAACTTCTTGGCTGGGCTGCAAAATCAGAATCCAGATACATCGTGGAGGATGATTATGACAGTGAATTCCGGCTGATGGGCCGTCCGATTCCTTCCCTTCAAAGCATCGATGTTATGGAGAAAGTAATTTACATTAACACGTTCAGTAAGAGCCTTGCTCCTACGATCCGAATCGGGTATATGATCCTGCCGCAGCACCTGGTGGATGAGTTCTATCAACGCCTGGGCTTCTATTCGTGTACCGTATCTACCTTTGAACAGTTTACCCTTGCAAGATTCATAAGAGACGGGTACTTTGAAAAACACATCAACCGTATGAGGAGTTTTTATCATACACAGAAAGATGTGCTGTTAAAGTGCATTAAAAATAGCCCGTTATCTCAATCCGTAAAGATTACGGAAGAAGACGCCGGACTACATTTTCTTATGGATTTAGCTACCGATCTCTCGGATGAAGATATTGTTAAGAATGCTGCAAGGGAAGGGATTCGTATTGGCTGTCTCTCTGAATTCTATCATACGAAGGAGAATCAAAGGGATGCTTTGTCGGAGCATGTCCTTGTCATTAATTATTCCGGACTCAATCCTGATGTAATTGAAGAAGCGATTCAAAGGCTGGCGCGCAGTCTGGCTTAAGTGCTTCATCATTCAGCAAAATCCCTTAAATAATCCGTGCAACATATATTATCAGGCTCGTTGCCGGAATCAATAAGGTAAGTGCTGCAAAGGTTCCCACACACTTGCTCCCGACCATCGCAACAACACAGGACCTGAAATCTTCTTCCGAACACTTTCCTTCCATTACTTCATCCGTCATAACAGACAGCTGTGGGTCAATAAAGATTGACATTAGTACTGTTGCAGTACCGTTTATAATCGAAGATAAGGTTATACAGGTAGCCCGAAGCTCTTGTATCAGGCTGCCTGCATAAATCGGAGCCAGTGAGCCAACCGTTAACAGCGACACGGCTATCATATTAAAGATAATAATTTTGATAGGAAGGCTTTTTACTCTAATCTTTGTTATGTTTGTTGACATCGGAACTGCAATGCATTCCTTCATGTAATGAATCCCTGTTTTCGAAAAGCTGTGCATCAATAGCTTAGGAATTGATTTATCGATTGAAAACCTCAGCACTCCTTTGTAAAAAATCCTTTGAAATGTCGGTATCAGAAAGGCCCCCGCGACCGTTGCTGCTCCGGAGGCCAGTATGATAAGATTGAATACATAATATATATTGTCTGCCTGCAGGTTATGCTCGACATACTTGGTCAGAATCGGGACCTGGAAAGTGATAGCCAGTCTCGAAATAAGTGATAGTATATTGAACACTGAGTAAGTGATGGCTATCTTCCCGGTCCTTACTCCCACTAGCCGGACTGAATAGGCCAGTGTTCCGATGATCGATATTATAGAATTAAGTATGATAACAATCACAATCTGAATATCCAAACTTCTCCTCCTACCTGCGTTTTACAGCATCAAAACGAATCAATTCTATCTTTTTTCTGCTTCTCATTGTAAGCCTTTTTCTTGTTGACCTGTCTAACCCTGGCGCGTGGTTCATATTTATCACAGTGCTGACAGTAATTCTGATGATTGGCTTCTCTCATTTTAGTGCATTCGCCGAATGCTATATAGTAT
>QKDK01000328.1 GCA_003252135.1 Clostridia bacterium | reverse complement strand
CCATAATTCTTTTCTGGTCAATCCGCATCCTTTGTTCATATCCTGTTATCTCCTTTCAACACTGCGAAAACAGATAGCTTCACATAGATGCTTCTTTTTTATTTCTTTTGATTCATCAAGATCGGCAATGGTTCTTGCTACTTTTAGAACACGATGATATCCCCGTGCACTAAGCTTCATTTTTTCAAACGAACTTTTCATAATTTCTGTTTCTTCTTTACCAAGACAACAGTATTCTTCTACCAGCTTTGCGGAGAGTTCAGCATTAAAAAGAATTGATCTCCCCTGATAACGTGCACGTTGAATCTCTCCCGCCCTGATTACACGTTTTCTTATAGTTTCCGATGATTCTGAAAGCCTGCAGTTCAGTTCTTGATATGCCACAGGGTAGATCTCAACACTGAGATCAATACGATCGAGCAGCGGCTGGCTGATTTTTTCGTTGTACTGGCTGATCTGAAATGAATTACAGGTGCATTTTTCCGAATTCGGATAATATCCGCAGGGACATGGGTTCATGGCTGCTACAAGCATAAAATCTGCAGGATAAGTACTGCTTTTGTTTACCCTGCTGACAGTAATGATCCTGTCTTCAAGGGGTTGCCGAAGTACCTCTACTGTTCCTCTTTTAAACTCTGCAAGCTCGTCAAGAAACAAAACGCCATGTGTTGCGAGACTGATCTCTCCGGGTCTTGGTATTCTGCCTCCGCCTACCAGTGCCGTCCTTGTCGTCGTATGGTGCGGTGCACGAAAAGGTCTTTTGATAAGTAGTGTCTGGTTCTCTTCCAAAAGGCCGGATACACTGTATATCTTTGTTAATTCAAGACTTTCCTGCAATTCTAATCTTGGAAGTATACTTGGAATTCTTTTGGCTATCATCGTTTTTCCGGCGCCGGGAGGTCCGACCATAAGCAGATTATGGCGTCCGGCAGCAGCAATCTCTACCGCCCGCTTTACTGCTGTCTGACCCGAAATATCCGCAAAATCCAGTTCGTCATAGGGCACATCTCCTTCTTTCAAGATGAGATCCGTATCAATTATAACTGGTGTTATTATAAGTTCGTTTCTGCAAAAAGCAACTGCATCTCTTAATGTATGAACCGGAATTATTGATATTCCCTGAACTGCTGCACCTTCTTTGGCGTTCTGTGACGGAATAATGCATGTTTGTATGCCCTGTTTTCTCGCAGCTATCACCATAGGCAGTATTCCATTCACTGGATTGATCGTACCGTTCAGACTCAGTTCTCCTGCAAAAAATACAGACTCCGCTTTACTCTGTTCAATATATCCAAAAGAAGTCAGCATCGCGATTGCAATCGGAAGGTCAAAACCTGTTCCTGACTTTTTAATATCAGCAGGCGAAAGGTTTACTGTGATTCTTTTTGGCGGAAACAAAAATCCAGAATTTTTTAATGCAATTCTGACACGTTCTTTAGCCTCCCTAACTTCTGATGCCAAAAATCCTACCATATCAAAAACAGGCAGACCATCACTGACATCTGCCTCAACCTGTACCAACAAAGCATCAATGGAATCTAGAGATGCACTTAGTGTTTTACTGAACATATGACCCCTTCCCTTTTCTCTCCAAGAACAGGGAAACCACAGACCAATCATAACGCTATTGCCATAATATGTCAAGTATGGAAAAAAAAGATAAGGATAAACAGCTCCTTATCTTTTCTGAATACATCATATTTAATAATAATATTTTATTATGCTTTACTTTAACATCCAGTTTTCACTGCAGCTCTATCTATTATCCGAATCATCATGATCGAGTATCTTTTTTAATTCGCTCATGAAGGTATTAACATCCTTGAATTCTCTGTAGACCGAAGCAAATCTTACATAAGCAACAGGGTCAAGGTTCTTCAGTTTATCCATAACAATTTCACCGATTTTAGAACTGGGAATCTCTTTCTCTTCCTGTGAAAAAATAATATTCTCCACCTCATCCACCAGCGCTGTGATCTGTGCAATTGATATAGGACGTTTGTGACAGGATCTGAATACGCCTGATTCAATCTTTGAACGTTCATATGGTTCTCTGTTGTTGTCTTTCTTTATAACAACAAGAGGAATCGTTTCAACCTTTTCATATGTTGTGAAACGCTTGGTGCATTCATCACATTGTCTTCTCCTGCGAATGGAACTGTTGTCATCAGCAGGCCGTGAATCTATGACCCTGGTATTTTCCTTCCCACAAAACGGGCATTTCATATTTCGTCCCCTCCTAAGCATAAAATATTTTATTACCCTGTCTATGATTATATAAGTTTTTGTGTAACAAGGTCAAGTAAATATTTTTTCATGAAGAACACTTTATTTTCTGACTACGCTTTCGCATATATATTCTCAACATATGCTTTCGTTTTTTGAATATTATCAGGAAAACTATCCTCAATCAGCATATGAATGCAGGGTTTTTTTGATTTGATCAGCTGAAACAGCAGTTGAAAATTCATATAGCCGTCTCCAAGTGCCAGTGGAGATGTGATCAGACTGCCTTCCTTAACTATAAAATCTTTAATGTGGATTACATCAATTTCACTGCCGATCACTAAAAATGCTTCTTTCATAATTTCATCCTGCTTTTCATAATTACTGATATCAAGAAGATTGACAGGATCGTATATAACTCTAAGATTCGGTGATGATACACGGTCAAGAACAGCCCTTGTTCTTTCAATATTCCACATTATGTGCCTGCATACCGGTTCTATGCCCAGGATCACGCCCATTTTCTCTGCTGTCTCTGCAAGGGGTTTCAAACGCTCCACCAAACGATCAAGTGCTTCTTTGGATCTGTTTGCTTCTTCATATGCATAGGCTGCATTCACAGCTCCTGTCTCTGTTCCGACCATCCCACAGCCAAGAAAGGATGCAAACCGCAAGTGTGCCTCATAATCTTTTCTGATACTGTCCCACTGGCCAAGATCTGGTGTAGTAAGATTCTGATAACAGCCCAGTACCGCTACATCGACCTGATTCTTTGAAAAAACCTTTTTCATATATAGTGCCATGCCAGGTGTCAGTGCTGCTGTATCTGTGGGAAAATCTATGACTGCTTTCCGCAGAGCCAGCTGTATACAGCAAAATCCTGCATCTTTTATACTGGTTACCCATGATTCAAAATCTGCCTGCGGCATATCATGTCCTCTGATTCCTAACTGCAACATACTATCTCCATTTCTGCTTTATCGCATTTTCTGATTTATTTTGTAAATCTGCATGTCTCTCCGCTTTTAATTTCATAAATATCTCTGTTAACACTGACCCACACAGAAGAACTGCACGGATTATAAGCAAAGCTTCCGTCAGCTGCGACCTGAAGACGTTTATAATCCTCAAGACAATTAATGATGTCCATATTAGTAGCATACCATATATCCTCTTTGCCACCCATCATTCTGCAGAATTCTTCAATCAGTTCCCAGTTATTCTGTAAGGTAAATTCATAGCTGTGTCCCCATACATACATAAGATACAGGTATTGCGTTTTGAAAAGCTCCAGAAACTTCCTGCCGGTCTCGAGCAGGTCCCTGTTATGATGACAGGTCGGATTCCACTCATAATAATCATCCGGAAGTGCAAACGTTCCTGTTGAATTGACTGTTCTTGCATAAGATATGCCAAGGAATGGCAGCATAGCTTTAATTCTTTCGTCATATGACCCGTTTGGATAGGATAACCCTTTCACAGGATACCCTGCGATCTTTTCAAGCTCTTCTCTGTCAGCCAGCACGTGCTGTGCGATATTTTCTGAAGGACATCTTGCTATTGTAGGATGATGATAGGTGTGTGCAGATATTTCATGCCCTTTATAAAGCTCCTCCATCTCATTGAATTGGATTCTTTCAGGATCATTTGGGATGATGCCCGAATTAATATGGAAGGTCCCTTTGATCTTGTTCTGATTCATAATATCGATCAGCCTTCTGTCTTCTTGCTTGCCATCATCAT
>QKDK01000104.1 GCA_003252135.1 Clostridia bacterium | reverse complement strand
TCTTTGTTTGTACTCATCGCCTAAACTTAAGAGATTCTTCAGAAAAAGGCCAAATATCTTAGCCAGATTTACAAAGCTGTGATGAGAGAAAATAAATATGAATTTTACTATACGGAGGAAGTAATGAAAACACAGGTCAATGCTTTATATGAATTTGCGAAAGAAAAATATAATCTGTCTATTGTAGCAGGAAGCAGCGGGCTGCAAAATTCCGTATTCTGGACCTATCTGGCTGAAGATCTACAAAATGCACGTTTTTTAAAAGGCGGAGAACTGGTCATTACAACAGGTATCTTTATGAGTAATGGCAGCAGCCTGTGGGAATTTATCAGTGTTATGGCAGCAAAGAACTGCAGTTGTATCATCCTGAATACAGGAAAATACATCTTTGAGGAGGATATAACAGAGGCGATAAAGGTCTTTTGCAACACGAACAGACTTCCTTTATTCACGATGCCCTGGGAAGTACATCTGGTCGAGATCATGCAGGACTACTGCCGGCTGCTTTTACAGGACAGCCAGCAGGAAGACAATCTAAGTGCAGCTTTCCAGAGTGCCATGTATCAGATCACAATCCCCGACCATGTACTCAGAATACTGAATCATTACGACTTTCCGATCAGTGCAGCTTACAAGATCATCGTTATAAAAAATCTGCATGACACCACCATTCTTACCTCACCGCTAAATCAGCATGGTATAAAGTATCATCTGTTCCTGTACGATAATCTGCAGGTCCTGATCTTCCAGTCTGCACAGGCACAGCTTTCTCTTCAGAAAATAATCGGGCTTCTCTGCTCCTGTGACAATGTTATTCTCGGCATCAGCGATGAATTCCAAAATATTCATGAACTGAGCCAGAACTACAAGCGTGCACGTTTTGCCTATGCTGCCGCTGTTTTCTGGCAGCGTTCCTTTGTCAGCTTTGATGAGCTGGGGATTTTCCAGATTCTTTTTTCCAACGAGAACCCTGCGCTGCTTCGTGGTGTTTATAAGAAGCATTTGGGTGCACTGGAAGAATATGACCAAAAACATGAAACAGAGTATGTCAATACGCTCCGCTGCTACCTTCTCTCCGATTGTAATCTTATTGAAACCGCTGCTAAACTGTTCACTCACAGAAATACTATTGTTTACAGGATCAGAAAGATCAAGGATCTGCTGCATACGGAGCTTGACAATGCATCCATGAAATTCGAGCTGCTGCTTGCCTTTTATATAAGAGAATACTTTTTGATCTAAAAACAACGCTTTCCTTCTTTGCGTCTGCAGTTCTCAACGACTTTTCCTGCATCGCACTGATAACAGACTTCATTGGTGAGAAATGCACCTGAGAAAAACTCATCCAGGTTATTCATCGTTGCAAAAGCAATGTTTTCCAGTGCTTCCTCTGTAAGAAAAGCCTGATGAGAAGTCAGAATGACATTGGGTTTTGAAACAAGCAGTGACAGCACATCATCCCGTATGATCGTTCCCGAAAAATCCTCAAAAAAGAAATCTGCTTCTTCTTCGTATACATCAAGGCCGGCACCGCGGACTGTTCCGTCATTTAGTGCCTGCAAAAGCGCCTCGCTGTCGATCAGTGCTCCCCTGGAGGTGTTGATTATATAGGCTCCTGGCTTTATTTTCGAAAATGCCTGTGCATCCAGAATGTGATGTGTCTGTTCTGTCAGCGGGCAATGAAGCGATATCACATCACTGGCTGAAAGAAGTGTATCAAGCTCAACATAGTCAATCCCCGCATCCTTTGCAGGAAACAGATCATAGGCTATGACCTTCATACCGAATCCGCGGCAGATATCTATAAATACCCGTCCGATTTTACCGGTTCCTATTACACCGACTGTTTTTCCGTGCAGATCCATACCGCTCAGCCCGATCAGACTGAAATTAAAATCTCTTGTTCTGTTGTATGCTTTATGGATCTTCCGATTTAGCGTCTGCAGCAGAGCGATCGCATGCTCAGCGACCGCATACGGAGAATACGCCGGAACGCGGACTACATTGATCCTTCCATAGGCAGCTTTAAAATCCACATTACTGTAACCGGCACACCGCATGGCAATCAGCTTTACACCGTTCTCATATAGGATATCGATAGCCGCTTTATTTATATCATCATTCACAAATGCACAAACTGCATCGCAGCCTTTTGCAAGTACTGCTGTTTTTTCATTCAGCTTGTTCTCAAAATACACCAGCTCATACGCAGTGTTTTGTTTATCAAACCATTCCCTGTCATATGGTTTTGTGTCAAAAATCGCAATTCGTCTCATATATTCCTCCATTCCTGCGCTTTTCTTTGCGCATATCAAGTTTGACGAGCGGTGACGCACGAGGTACGAACTTTTTTTGTGCCCCCTTGTCCGTTGTGCTAAATTATATTGATTGCAATGCATTGGCTTAAAGATGCACTGTTTATTGAGTTTCTTAAGAGTACTACATTGTATCACATATTTTTTCCTGAAGCAAGATGTAATAGTGACACAAATTTTTTTAAATGCAGTAAATTTTTATCCCTTCTGGCAAAATACGCAGTCTGACGAATTTTCTCTTGCAGAAATGAGGAAAACCACGTATGATAGGCAGTATAAAATCAGTAAATGAGGATAGAATGGAGAAGATACATGAAAGAACTTGAAGATCGAATTCGAAAAGACGGGAAAATAAAACCCGGCAATATATTAAAAGTAGATTCCTTCCTTAATCATCAGGTCGACATCACATTATATAATAAAATGGGGGCTGAATTTGCAAGGTTGTTCGAAGGTTCAGAAATCAATAAGATCATAACCATTGAAGCCTCCGGCATTGGCATATCCTGCATAACAGCACAATATTTCGGTAATGTTCCTGTTATTTATGCCAAAAAATCAAAAAGCACTAACATGAGTGATTCTGTGTATTCTGCCAGTGTATATTCTTTTACTCATAAGACCAACTATACGGTTATGGTCTCCAAGGAATTTATCTCTCCATCCGATAAGATTCTGATCATAGATGACTTTCTTGCCTGCGGAAATGCATTAAAAGGGCTGATACGTATCATTGAAGATGCCGGCGCAACCTTATCCGGTGTCGGCATTGTAATTGAAAAGGTATTTCAGGAAGGCGGCTCTGCACTGCGTTCACAGGGTATCCGCATTGAATCTCTTGCCATGATCGAAGATATGAGCGATGATTCTCTTACCTTTTCATCTGAGGTCTGAACTTGCACTTTGATCTGATGCAGATTTCTGAACTTTCAAAAACCAGATGTACTTTAAAATAAGAGGAAACTGCCGGAATAAACTCCTGCATGATTTCCTCTTTATTTATTGTATATTAAAAATCTCTTTCTTCCTGTGACTTTCTGTTCATCTTGGTTCTTCTCTTATTTTCATACATCTGTTTGTCGGCTTCGTTGATCAGATCCTCCAGTCTGATATCATCGGTCGGTGAGACCAGAACCGATCCCCAGCTCGCACTGACATGAAAGTGACGATTCTGTGAGCGGTTATGCCTTTCAAGCGTATCAACAAATTCACGGATAAATTCAATCTGTTTCGCTTCATTGTAATCTATGCCAATTACCGAAAACTCATCGCCGCCGCAGCGGGCGCATATTTCAGCGTTTTTCGCAGCACAGGACAGCGCATTGGCAACTGCTTGAATAGCAATGTCACCATAAAAGTGTCCGTAGGTATCATTGATCTCTTTGAGATCGTTAACATCTGCGCCAAAGACAAAGATCTGCTTTCCTTTGACTCCAGCCTCGTCAAAACACTTCTGTGCCAGGAGCTGAAATCCCCTGCGGTTATAGAGTCCCGTCAGGACATCGTGTATATACATATCTTCCAGTTCTGCCGCCACCTGAGTCAGTTCTTCCCTGACACAGTAGTTTTCTATGGCATTGCTGATATTAATGAAAAAGGCCTGACTGCTTGGCAGAAATATCTCATCCTTCTTAAATCCGGTTATTGCATAGCCAAAACTTTTAGTGCGGTAATGTATAGGAATAAAAAAATAGCTCATTGGTTCGTCGCGCCACAAACTTTCCGGCAGCAGATCGGCTTTCCTGAATTTTTCTGCCAAAACTCTTCTTTCCCCGGCTATGCCGAACACCATTTTCATAGTATCTGCATAACCTCTGCCTTCTGCTCCGCTTTCTCGCAGCTGCCAGTCTTCCGACAAACAAAGATAGAGCTCCTGCGCAGGAAAAAAATGAACGAATTTATCTGCAATACAATCGTATATATTCGAAAGTTTTGCCGCATTCTGCAAATCAATGGACATATACATATTTTCAGCATATTCAAGGGTTTCCCATTCGGATGCTTCCAGTATACGGCTTCTTTGTTCCATCCTTTCCAGATTCGACAGAGAGCGGCAGCCGCAGGATTCGCCGAGCACACAGGAGGTCCTGGCATAAGAAATACGTTCATCATGCTGGCCGGTCAGCCGCCTGTGAATCTTATCCATCGCTTCAAGTCCCATCTGACGGACCGGCACATCTGCTGTTGTCAGCGTCGGTATAAAACTGGAAGCAAGTTCCATATTGTCACATCCGGAAACAGCTATATCCGCAGGTATTCTGAGTCCTCTTTTTGTTAACTCGATACAGGCAGTCACTGCCATGGAATCATTGGCGCAGATGATGACCTGCGGAAACTCAAGATCTTCCATAAGAATAGAATCCACTGCGTCAGTAGCAAGCTTTCTCCAGAAATCTCCGTAATATACTCTTCTCTCATCATACAGTCCGTGTTCTTCAAGAATTCTTTTAAAGCAGGCCAGTCTTTTGTTAGCAGCCATACTTGTTTTGGGGCCCGAAATAAAGTTTATCTTTGTAAATTTATGGTCATGTATAAAATGCTCGATCAGCTCTTCCAGAACATGGTCGTTATCGATCATTACACAGGGATACTCTTCAAAATCTTCTCCAATCGTAATAAGCGGACACTGCGCTTCCTGCCGGAAACGTTCCATGATGCGGCTCTCCATGCCTTTGACTGCATAGGTTCCCGGCACAAAAATTATACCGTCCAGATCCTCCATGACCGGAAGCTCTGCTATATTCATTTCCCCCATTCCATACGCTTCCTGTTCATACGCCCCAAAACACGAAAAATAAAATGTGTTATATCCGAGTTCTTTTCCCCGTTCTGTTATTCCAAAACATAATTCCCTTTGAAATTCCGAATGAACATCCGCTATAAAGATTCCGATTGTCTTTCTGTTGTTCATCAGCATAATAATCTCCGTTCTGCAGCTGCCCGCTTGCTAAAGTCATCTGCATTCATATACTTTGTAAAATATTATCCTTTCACATTTCCTGTCGGAAAGATTTTCATTCCACTTACATTCTTTGATAAAGATATGCATTTCCTTTTTTGCCGACTCTGCAGACTGCCCCGATGTGGTGCAGAATATTCAGTTCGATCCCCGCATTCCTTGCCGATACACCTGCTGCCTTTTTATAATCTGCTGTTGAAAAAGGCTCCTTTATATCCTTTGGAATCAGCTTTCTATAGTCTTCCTGGGTCTTCAGTAAAATCTCATCATACAAATCCGTCGGTATCCCGTCATTTCGTCTGGACCCGCGCTTCTTATCATTGCTCCATCCGTTCAGCAGCCGGTATTCCTCAACATCGATGAGTATCACGCATATTGACAGGTTCGGATCCTCCAGGTACATCTTTATTTTGTAGAGCTCCGGGAAAACCGCATGTGCATTCCCGGTCTTTGGTGATTTTCTGGGTGCGCTGACTTCTCCGTTTTCTGTATTGATCCAGCGAAGCCACTTTTTATGACAGACCGGATATACGATTCTGACCGGATGCTTTGGCAAAAATGCATCCAGCTTTCTTCTCAGCACATTAAAGTTTCTGGTCTGAATTTCAATGATTTCATTTCCCTGTAAAATGTCTGCCACAAACCCTTCCACTTTCTGTTCATGAGCCGCTTTATCAGGTGCATAATAATGTTTCAGCACAGCATGAATTGTTTTTTCCTGCAGAGTCCCCACACCCTGCTGACTTATCTCGCAATCAAGCACGAGATCGCATGCCTGCTGAAATAATTCCCGATTCAAAATCCCCCTCTTTCCTGTGCGTCGTACGCACAAAATTTGCTTCTTTTATCATAACATAACTATAACAGAAATACGAGTTTTTCATGTATTTTTTTACCTTCTTTTCGAATGAAATCAACTTGACATGCTACTGCATGGAGGGTACGATATTCTTAGAAAAATTATCTGCCCTGACCTGAACAGGGTATAGAAAGGTCATGATCAATGGACAAAGAAAATAATGTGAAAAAAAAGTCAAAAAACAGCCATGCAGTAAACAAAGTCAGCGATGTGCTGGTGCAAAATACAAAAGAGGAGCTGCAGTCTGCCCATGAACTTATCGCTTTTATTAAAGAAGCGACTTCTCCATATCAGGTGGTCGAAAAAGGCCAGTCTTATCTTTCTGATCACAGCTTCCAGATGCTTTCCATGGACGAGATCTGGTCCCTGATACCCGGTAATCGCTATATGCTGAGTCCATACCCAACCTGTCTGTTTGCTTTTACTGTTCCAAAGACTGCAGAAAAAAAACAGCCAATTCATCTGGCTGCTGCCCATACCGATTCGCCGTGTCTCCATATCAAGCCATCTGCTGACACGATGCAGAAAAAATACCTGCGCCTGAATACAGAAGTATACGGCGGGCCGATTCTGAATACCTGGCTGGACAGGCCGCTCTCTGTTGCCGGCATCGTTGCTGTCAAAAGTGATGACATCTATCATCCGGTCATTACCCCTGTTGATTTCAAGCGCCCCCTCCTTACCATTCCGAATCTGGCAATTCATCTGAACCGTGATGTTAACAAAGGCGTAGAGCTTTCTAAGCAGAAAGATATGCTTCCTCTGCTGGCCCTTGTGGAGAAAGATCTTACCGAATCCAATGTCCTGATCAATGCACTGGCGCAGGAGCTTTTGGTTTCTCCCGATGATATTCTTGATTTTGATCTTTATGTATATAATGCAGAGGAGGGATGTTTAACGGGACTGCATAACGAATTCCTTTCAGCGCCCCGAATTGATAACCTTACCTCCTGTTATGCTTTATTGAAGGGAATCTGCAGTGCGGACCGCAAGGACGGGCTTAACATGATTGCATTATTTGATCACGAGGAAGTTGGCAGCAGAACATCCAGAGGTGCCGATGCGTCTCTTTTACCAGCGATCCTTGATAAGATAACCTCTTCTCTTGGCCGCTCCAGGGAGTCGCTGACAAATGACCTGTACAACAGCTTTTTGCTCTCTGTTGATGTAGCCCATGGTCTTCACCCGAACCAGACAGACAAATACGACCTTTCAAACTCCTGTCTTCTTGGCAGCGGTGTAACTTTAAAGCTTGGCTGTAACATGCGCTATGTCAATGATACCGCTTCCATAGCTGCCATTCTGCAGTTATGTGAAAAAAATAATATCGCCTGTCATAAGCATGTGAATCACGCTGATGTTGCCGGCGGCAGCACACTTGGAACCATGCTGACTGGCTGGCTTCCCATGAATGCTCTTGATGTTGGCGTTCCGATCCTTGCCATGCATTCCTCCAGAGAAATGATGGGAACAAGAGATCAGCTGCAGCTGGAAAAACTGATCACTGCATTTTTCAGCAGTCATTAATCAGGCAGCGGTTTGCAGTACCAAAAACAGAAAAGACATATATCTGTCTGACAAGCAGAGCAATGTAAAAATATGTTCAGATAACAAGGAGGTAACATGAAGATCTTAGTGACCGGAGGCGCAGGCTATATTGCCAGCCATACCAATGTGGAACTGTTAAAGGAAGATTATGAGGTCGTTGTACTTGATAATCTGTCCAATTCTGTGGAAGAATCCATCCATCGGGCGGAAGCTCTGTCTGGAAAGTCAATCACCTTTTATCAGGCCGATCTGCTTGATTATGAGACCCTTGATGCTGTCTTTAAAGCGGAAAAATTTGATGCTGTCATACATTTTGCCGGTTTAAAAGCAGTTGGAGAGTCCTGCCAGATCCCACTGCGTTACTTTGACAACAACATAACCGGAACCATTAATTTATTGAAGGCGATGGAAGAACACAGTGTCAAGAAGCTTGTATTTTCCTCCTCAGCTACTGTCTATGGCCATGCAAAAGAAATGCCGATCAAAGAAGATGCACCTTTGTCTGCCATGAACCCTTACGGACGGACCAAGCTGATCATTGAAGACATGCTGCGGGATATCTATGCTTCCGATAACAGCTGGGATATCGCTCTGTTACGTTATTTTAATCCCATCGGCGCACATGAGAGCGGTGAAATCGGAGAGGATCCAAACGGAATTCCAAATAATCTGGTCCCTTATATTGCAAAAGTAGCCGTAGGTGCTCTGGACAATATTCATGTATTTGGTAATGACTATGATACACCTGACGGTACCGGAATCAGAGATTATATTCATGTTGTCGATCTTGCCATCGGCCATGTAAAAGCCATCGAGAAGCTGAACTCCAATCCTGGTCTGGTGACTTACAATCTTGGTACAGGCGTTGGCTACAGTGTTCTGGAAATCATTAAGAACTACGAAGCAGCGTGCCAGAAAGCGCTTCCCTATGTCATTGACCCGCGGCGTCCCGGCGATGCTGCGGTATGTTATTCCGATGCTTCGAAAGCTGAAAGAGAACTTGGCTGGGTCGCAAAACGTGGAATTAAAGAAATGTGTGAGGACTCCTGGCGCTGGCAAAGCAAAAATCCAAACGGATATAACAAATAGAAGGAACACAAGATAAAGTGGTCAGTAAAATATCCTCCTGGTATATATAGCGTTTCCTCAGGGTAATATCATCCAATGCCAACTATTTTTCATTCCTTTTGCTTATATAATATGACCAGTGTTTTTTTGTGCAATCTGCCAAATTACACAAAAACAAAAGCCAAAACACAATTTTACTTGACATATTGAACATAACTTGTTATCATAAGTTAGGTCGATACGAGAAGGTATTGCCGGAGGATGAAGCGTTGGGGAGCGTTTTGGGTAGATATAAGCAGGATAAGGTTAGTAAAACAATGCATCGGCTGTCTTTTGACAGCACGTGACATATCTGTATGATCTGACACTGGGTGTCGTCAGATTATGGGATATGCCGGGATAACATGGATTGGTTATTAACCTTATTTTGTTTATATCCCAAAATCTCTTTGACATCCCTATATTGCTATGCTATACTTGTGAAAACAGCATGGAAGAACATGTTCTCGTCCTTTACTTTCAGGATGGGAGTTTTTTTATTGCTTTCCAAAATAAATCTCAGGAGGAACCATCATGGACAAAAAGCCTTATTACATCACCACCGCCATTGCCTATACATCCGGTAAGCCGCACATCGGAAATACTTATGAAATCGTACTGGCAGACAGCATCGCAAGATACAAGCGGATGGAAGGTTATGATGTATTTTTTCAGACCGGGACAGATGAGCATGGTCAAAAGATAGAACAAAAAGCAGAGGCTGCCGGTGTGACACCGAAGGAATTTGTTGATACCATCGCTTCACAGATCAAATCCATCTGGGACCTGATGAACACTTCTTATGATAAATTTATAAGGACGACCGATGCCGATCACGAAGTACAGATTCAGAAAATTTTCAAAAAGCTTTACGAGCAGGGCGATATCTATAAGGGAGAATATGAAGGTATGTACTGTACGCCTTGCGAATCTTTCTTTACCGCATCCCAGCTCGCAGACGGCAAGTGTCCCGACTGCGGCCGTGAGGTTCAGCCTGCAAAGGAAGAAGCCTACTTTCTAAAGCTAAGCAAGTATACCGATCGCCTGATCGAGCACATTAATACACATCCGGAATTTATTCAGCCGGAATCCAGAAAAAATGAAATGATGAATAATTTCCTGCTGCCGGGCCTTTCCGATTTATGCGTTTCAAGGACCTCTTTCAAGTGGGGCATACCTGTTGACTTTGACAGCAAGCATGTTGTATACGTCTGGATCGATGCCTTAAGCAATTATATCACCGGACTGGGCTTTGACGCTGACGGCAATCACGGCGAGCTGTTCAGAAGATACTGGCCGGCCGACCTGCACCTGATCGGAAAAGACATTTTACGTTTTCATACCATTTACTGGCCGATCATGCTGATGGCTCTTGATGTTCCTCTGCCAAAGCAGGTATTTGGTCATCCCTGGCTGCTGCAGGGCGGCGGGAAGATGAGCAAGTCCACCGGTAATGTCATGTATGCCGATGACCTTGTAAGCATTCTTGGTGTTGATGCCGTACGCTACTTTGTAATGCATGAAATGCCTTTTGATAATGACGGTGTTATTACCTGGGAGCTTTTAGTCGAACGAATCAACTCCGAACTTGCCAATACCCTTGGTAATCTTGTGAACCGTACTATCTCCATGTCCAATAAATACTTTGACGGTGTCGTGACAAATTCCGGTGTAAAAGAAGACATCGACAGCGAACTTACGCTCACAGTTATAAAAACTGCCGGAAAAGTCGCAGAAAAGATGAAAGAGCTGCGTGTGGCAGATGCCATGTCCGAGATATTTACACTGTTCAAACGCTGTAATAAATACATTGACGAGACTATGCCCTGGGCGCTTGCAAAAGACGAAGATAAAAAGGATCGTCTTGCCACAGTTCTTTACAACCTGACAGAAAGCATCTGCATCGGTTCAAGCCTGCTTTCCCCGTTTCTTCCGGAAACTGCAGAACGCATCTTTGCACAGCTGAACACGACCTGCAGAAGCTTTGATACACTTGATATCTTTGGTGAGTATCCTTCCGGAAACAAGGTTACTGCAGCACCGGAAATCCTGTTTGCACGACTCGATATCAAAGAAGTTCTTGAAAAAGCTGAAGCTTTAAAACCTTCTGTTTCTGCAGATACTAAGGGCTCTTCCAGCGAGCTTGCAGCACTTGACGAAAGTGTCATGGATATGGAAGCAAAAGCCGAAATATCTTACGATGATTTTGCAAAGCTTCAATTCCAGGTCGGTGAGATCATTGAATGCAAAGCAGTTGAGAAATCAAAAAAACTGCTATGCTCACAGGTTCGGATCGGCAATCAGATGAAGCAGATCGTTTCAGGTATTAAACAGTATTATTCACCGGAGGAGATGGTCGGCAAAAAGGTCATGGTCCTGGTAAACCTGAAGCCTGCAACACTGGCTGGTATTCTGTCAGAGGGTATGCTTTTATGCGCTGAAGATGAAGGCGGTAATCTTGCGCTCATGGTTCCTGAAAAAACCATGCCTGCCGGCGCAGAAATCTGCTGATTACCTGACAGGTCTTATTCCTGACTTAACCAATAAAATGAACCTGTAACATAAACGTGCGTCCGTTAGGCGCACTGCAAAAACAGACCTGGAATGTACTTCCACGGTCTGTTTTTTTATACTAATATGATATCTTCATCCCTGCTATTACTTTCCTATTACTTTCCTATTACTTTCGATACCTGACACTTAAGTTTTCTCTGATCCAGTATCTTTTTCATTCCGGAAAGTGTTCTTACTATCATTTGAGGCAGCGTTCTCTTTGCCATTTGAGGCAACGTTATCTCTGTCTTTTGAGGCAGTCTTATCTCTGTCTTTTGAGGCAGCGTTATCTCTGCCATTGCCTGTATCGGTTTTTCCAATAAAAGCCACAACAAAAGTAACGAACATGGCATTGACCATACCAAAAGCAAAAAATGCTGCTGAAACATAGCCCCATTTGGTACCACTCATAACACCTGCTATACAGCCTGCCAGCGTGGCTATTATGATCAGAATACCAATGATCAGAAATACTTTGCTTTTTCTTTTTGACATCTGCATGCTCCCTTCTATTTGTTATTCTTTCACGTAATCTTTCATGTAATCTACCTTGTAATCTACCTTGTAATCTGCCATGCATTCTTCCATATATTCTTATCTGATATCAAATACCGACCGTGCAGTAAATCTGTTTCCCTTTCCCTGAACCACTGTAATGATTTTTTCGCCTGCTTCCATATCGAAATAATTATCCGAGAATACAACGTCCTCTTCGCAGCAGACTTCAACACTTTTAGCATATGCTTCTGCTTTCACAGTAATTGTATCGCCATCTGCTTTCACCTTTAATTTAGGATCGGCAAATTTGTAGTGTTTTGGCGTTGTGAACAGTACAGAACCTTCACTTATAGAGACCTGATCGACCAGAAAACGATAAAAAAGATGATTTTTAAGAAAATCTGTTTTACTAAAGTCCATTTGCTCAAGCCACACACTGGTAAAGGCCGGTACTATAATTTCTGCTTCGCCCTCTTTAAGACACCTGCTATGGGAATCCATCAATTCCCATCTTACAATGCCGCAGACTTCCTGTCTGCTTTCATTGGTCACACAGAGCCTTGCCGTACTGATATTCTCAGACGGCTCTGCAACAACAGAGGTTCTCGCTGTAACTTCGCACACTTCTTCACAGGAAATCATGACCGGAGCAAAAAAACGCTTTGCTGCGTATTGCAGCGCTTTCCATCTTCCATAATAATCAATGGACGCCCAGGACGCCACCGGCCAGATATCGTTGAGCTGCCAGTAGACTGCTCCCATGCAGTGGTTGTTATTTCTGTTCCTTCTAAAATGCTCAACTCCATACCGGATAGCGTCTGCCTGCAGCAGCTGTGATGCATACAGCAGAAGATCAAAGCTTGCAGGGTATAGGTAGGTCATGGACAGATATTGAAGGATTTTCCCATTCGCTCCTTCGTTTCGCTGGTGTCTCTCCATCACCCTTGAAAAGATATTCCTGTCTTCCTGTAAAGTAAAGCTTTCAACTGTTTTCATACATGGAAATGACTGAAATCCAAATTCAGACAGATATCGGAATTCAAATTTCCTGTACTCTGCAAATGGTACGCCCCCATGCCATACATCCCAGTAATGGACGTCTCCTCGGCTGTGCCCATTAGGATCCTGAAAGGATCCGCCAGAGGATGGTGATGACGGCCAGTAAAAGGTCTCTGGGTTCACCCTTTTCACGATCTTTGGAATAATATGCTCAAACATGCGAATATAATGTGCTTTTGTAACTTCATCTCCATCATAGATCTTCAATTTAGAGAACATTTCCATTTCGTTGTTTCCGCACCACAAGCCAAGAGAAGCATGATGCCTTATTCTCTTAACATTTTCTGTAATCTCTTCTGTGATATTCTCTTCGAACTCATCATCAAGCAGATAGTTGGCACAGGCGAACATGAAATCCTGCCATACAACAAACCCCATCTCATCGCACAGATCATAAAAAAAATCATCCGGATAGTATCCGCCGCCCCAGACACGTATCACATTGAAATTACATGTTTTACAGTCTTCCAGCAGTTTTCTCGTTCTTTCTCTGGTAATACGGCTCATCAGATTATCTTCTGGTATATAGTCAGCGCCCATGGCAAAAAAGGTCATTCCATTTACCTCATGAGCAAAGCTTTCTCCCCTCTGATCCTTTTCTCTTTTGATCGTAAGGGTTCTAAGACCGATGTGCTTTTCCACGCGCTCTACTACCTTGTCGTTTTGTAAAAGATGTACGACCACTGTATAAAGCGGCTGCTCTCCAAACCCATTGGGCCACCAGAGCTGAGGATTTTTGATTTTTTCCGGTTTGTGATTGAAAAACCTTTGTTTTTCACCCATGGGTGATATCAACTCAATCTGGATCCTGGCATCACCGCTGTAAGCCACGTCTACTGTTACAAACACCGCTTCCTCATGGACCTGATGAATCTCAACCTCTTCTATTCTTGCTCCGTCTATGCCAAGCAGCAGTACATCCTTCCAGATTCCGCAATCCGGCAGTCTTGGGCCCCAGTCCCAGCCAAACATACAGTGGGGTTTTCTGATCTGAGGAAATCCCTTCATGGCATCACCTGATCCGCCGACATGATGCTTTTTCTCTTTCTCCCTGATATAGGTCAGCGGAGAACAGATGCACACCTGAAGCAGGTTCTTTCCTTCCTTCAGACAGGGTGTCACATCAAATTCATAGCTTCTATGAAAGTTCTCAGTTTTGCCAAGATATACACCATTCATTTTTATTTCACTGATGGTGTCGATCCCTTCAAATCTAAGAATCTGCTGTTTCGTCTTTTTTACAGGCTCCAGTACGGTAAAGCTCTTCTCGAACAGATAGTTCTCTTCCATAAGCGCCAGAGCATCAAGTTCATTCTCGCGATAATACGGATCTTCCATTTTAAAGTTCTCCAGTAAAAAGGAATAAACAGACCCAGGAATCTGGCCTTTTGTGCTGTCTCCGGATGTTCGTTTCATGCTCCATGTTCCACTTAAAAGTTGTGTTTCCATGTTACCTCCTTAAGTTTTGTGTACATTTTGCATACGAGAATCTTTCTGCGATCAAATGCAAAGATGCTTTTCTTCATATCTATAACCCTAATACCAATATAAAAAAAGCGCAAGTCATTTCTTGCGCAAAATCTTATAAATATTCAGTTGAAATTGATTGACAGTTGTTTGTGTAACTTACTATAATGATAATGCATTCAGCGGTCAGAGAACTTATGTCAGGGCAGAAAAAAAGACCTAACCCAGCAGTTCCCCCCGCCAAACTAAGCCTTAATGCGTCGCCAGGGATTCGAACCCTGGACACCCTGATTAAGAGTCAGGTGCTCTACCAACTGAGCTAGCAACGCATGTAGTAAAAAACGATTAGTATTACTTTTGAAACGCAAAAATTATTATATACGAT
>QKDK01000206.1 GCA_003252135.1 Clostridia bacterium | reverse complement strand
TTTACTACTTCAAATTCTACTGCTTCGCCTTCTTCAAGCACTTTGAAGCCATCCATGTTTAATGCAGAGAAATGTACGAATACGTCATTGCCTTCTGCGTCAGAAAGAAAACCAAACCCCTTTTTAGCATTGAACCATTTTACTGTTCCCTTTTTCATAGTTGTCCTCCTAGAACGAATGTATGGAATATCACCACGATAAACCTTCTCCAATATATCACAAAATTTGCAAGTTGTCAATTTATAAAATCGCAAATACTGGAAAAATATAAAAAAATCATGAAATATGTCGAAGTAATTTAAAAATTAAGAATTAAAAGATAGTGTTTACATTTGTGATTTCCTTGACTATAATATAAGTTGGTCTAAATATATCAGATTAATCTGATGCTTTTGAAAGGAGAGAATACTTGGAAAAGATGGTTTTATCACTGTTTGTTAAGAATCGAGCTGGTATGCTCGGCAGTGTTGCAGATGTATTCGGCAGTGTTGGCTACAATATAGACAGCTTGTCGGTTGGTGTTACTGAGGATCCGCTTCTCTCCAGAATGACCATTGCAATCAGCGGTGATCATAAAATGATTGCAGATATGAAAGAGAAGCTGCTGGCACTGGATGGTGTTGTGAAGATATCCGAATTAAAGCAGAAAGAGGCAGTTCTCCGTGAGCTTGTACTTGTTCGTGTGCAGGCAGAAGGAGAGACAAGACATTCTGTTATTGTTATTGCTGATATATTCCGCGCCAAGATCGTGAATGTTGTGAATGACTCTGTCATGCTTGAATTAACTGGCCCGCAGGCAAAACTTGACGCTTTCATGAAGTCGCTGGAAGAATTCACGATTCTTGAATTTGTCAGAACAGGGATCACAGGTCTGAATCGGGAAATGAACGCAAAGTCCTGAATATATACCATATAATTACAATTTAGTAATATTTAATACACAAAAGATAAAGAAAGAGAAAGGGTACATGATATGAGTGATATGAAGCAGAATGAAACCAGTTTACAAGAGGATGACGCAACGGAAGCAGCGGAAGAATGCACACATGACTGTTCAAGCTGCGGTTCATCCTGTTCCAGCAGAACACCGGGAAAAGGAGACCTGTATGCACCACTGAACCAGTACAGCAGTGTTAAAAAGGTGATTGGTGTTGTCAGTGGTAAAGGCGGTGTTGGAAAATCCTTCATTACCTCGTATCTGTCTGTACTGATGAACCGTCAGGGCCATAAAACAGCCATATTGGATGCAGATGTGACCGGTCCTTCCATTCCAAAAGCTTTCAATATGACACAGAATGCAAAAGCGAACGAGCTCGGTATTCTTCCTGAATATTCAAGAGACGGAATCGGAGTGATGTCAGTCAATCTTCTGCTGGAAGATAAGGAAATGCCGGTCATCTGGCGAGGTCCTGTTATTGCAGGCACAGTAAAACAATTCTGGTCAGATGTACTCTGGGGGAATGTGGATTACATGTTCGTGGATATGCCGCCGGGAACCGGTGATGTGGCATTGACGGTATTCCAGTCAATTCCGCTCGATGGAATCATTATTGTTACTACCCCGCAGGAACTTGTTTCCATGATCGTTGCCAAGGCTGTTAATATGGCAAAGACGATGGATGTCCCGATCCTTGGGCTTGTGGAAAATTACAGCTATACCATTTGTCCTGACTGTGGTAAAGAATTTAAGATATTTGGAGACAGTCATATAGAAGAAACAGCAGCAAAATTCGAACTTCAAATCCTTGCAAAGGTTCCGATCGTTCCAGAGATCGCAGGAGCTGTGGATGCAGGAACAGTGGAGAATCTGACCGGCACCTGGCTTGCAGATATTATACCGGTGCTGGAAAATCTGGAGTAAAAGCAGGAATAAAGAACTGCTGCAAAAGCTGCTGCAAAAGCTGCAAATCATTAACTGCAGAAAAATAAACTGCAGAACAGTAATTGATTGAAAGCATCCTTATTTATGGGTATACAGGTTGCTTATGTATTATTATATTATTCCGAAAGGCAGGTGGTTTTATGAAAAAGAAAACAACAGATAATTCAGACATCCCCAACCCCAGTAGTATCATAAAACCGAATACGGAGGAATATTATAATGCTTCAGAGAATGAGAGAATTATTAGAGGAAAAACAGTACTCTGTTTTCCGCAGTGAAATCAGTGAGCTGAATGAAGCAGATATTGCTATGGTCCTTGAGGAGTTGGAAGAACAGGAACAATTCAAGGTTTTTAGAATATTGCCCAAAACAATCGCAGCGGATGTATTTTCCTATCTGCCGATTGAAATTCAGCAGAACATTATTACATCCTTGTCAGACAAGGAAGCAGCATTGATCATTGAAAATCTGTTCGCGGATGATGCGGCAGATCTTATGGAAGAGATGCCGGCTAATGTTGTGAAAAGACTGTTAGCCAGTGCGAACTCACAGACAAGACGGGATATCAACCAACTGCTGCAATATCCGGAGGCTTCTGCGGGCAGTATCATGACAGTCGAATTTGTTGATCTGAAGGAAGACGTGACAGTTGAACAGGCACTCTTAAAGATCCGCAGAGTCGGTGTTGATAAGGAAGTCATAGAAAACTGCTATGTGCTTGACAAGGCCAGGTGCCTGCATGGCATAGTATCACTGCGCAAGCTTATTTTGAGCGAGCCGGATCAGCTGATCAAGGACATCATGAATGAGTATGTCATTACAGTTAAAACTGTGACTGATCAGGAAGAAGTCGCACAGATTTTCAAAAAGTATGACTTTACTTCCATGCCTGTTGTAGACAGTGAGAACAGGCTTGTCGGTATTGTTACCATCGACGATATTGTCGACATCATTGAAGAAGAGACCACCAGGGACTTTGAAATGATGGCGGCTATTACACCGACGGATAAGCCCTATATGAAGACGGGTGTGTTCGAGACATGGAAAAAGCGGGCACCATGGCTGCTTTTGCTCATGATATCCGCTACATTTACTTCATCTATTATTCAAAATTTTGAAAATGCACTTACAGCACAGGTCATCTTAACAGCTTTTATTCCGATGCTGATGAATACCGGCGGTAATGCCGGCGGACAGGCCTCAGCGACCATAATCCGCGGTCTGTCCCTGAATGAAATAGACTTCAAGGATATTTTAAAAGTAATGTGGAAAGAAATAAGGGTTTCCTTTTTCTGCGGTCTGACACTTGCTGTTGTGAACTTTGGCAAAGTTCTGGTCGTTGACCATGTTACATTGCTTGTAGCAGCAGTCATCAGTCTGACACTGGTTTTTGTTGTATCATTTTCAAAACTGGTTGGCTGCGCCCTGCCGATTCTGGCAAAAAGACTTGGATTTGATCCTGTTGTTATGGCCAATCCGCTGCTATCCACAATCTGTGACGCAGTCACCCTGATTATCTACTTTAATATTGCTACGACTCTTCTTGGTCTTTAGTGGTATCTGACGCTATCAGTACATGCACCTTATCCAGACGGTTTCTGTTCATGGATGCTACGATAAATGTCACATTGCCATCTACGACCGATTCACCCTCGCCGGGCAGATGTTCCAGACGGTTCATGATATGTCCGGCGATGGAGTCATAATCTTCTGATTCAAGCTGTAATCCGAACAGTTCATTGATATCTTCGATTCTGGTCATACCATCTATCATATATTCTGTATCTGATATCTTCTGAATAATATCTTCTTCATCATCATCATATTCATCACGTATCTCACCAACGATTTCTTCCAGCAGATCTTCAAATGAGATCAGACCGGCAACAGCACCATACTCATCCAGAACGATGGCGATCGGCATGGATTTTTTACGCATCTCGTTGAGAAGCTCCGAGGTCTTTTTGAATTCATAAGTGAAATATGCATCACGGAGATAATCCGCTATTTTAAAATCTTCTGCATCAGCATGAAAGAATACATCTTTTAAGTTTATGATGCCAAGCACATTATCTCTGGTCTCGGAGTATACAGGAAGACGGCTGTAGCGCTCTTTGCGGAAAAGTTCACGGAGTTCGTCATAGCTCATATCAACATCGGCAAATGCCATGTTGATACGCGGTACCATAACATCCTTGGCAAGGGAATCACCAAAGTCTACTACGTTGGTAATCATATTTCGTTCTTCCTGTTCCAGTACTCCTTCCTCGTGGCTCACATCGAGTATGGTGCGCAGCTCATGCTCTGTCATGGTATCCAGTTTTTTATTTGGATCAACACGGAGTATGAAAAGAACAAGATATGATATTCTATTTAAAATGAATATTATCGGTGTCAGGATTCGTGACATGCCCCATATGATCGGTGAATAGATGAGGGCAAGTTTTTCAGAATAAAATGTCGCAAGGCTTTTCGGGGTTATCTCACCGAACACAAGAATTAAAAAAGTCAGGATTCCGGTTGCCAGTCCGGCACCAAAAGAATCAAATTTTTCAATTGCCAGCGATGTTGCGATGGAGGAAGCCGAAAGATTGACAATATTATTCCCGATTAGAATGGCACTTAGCATACGCTTTGGATCCTCGATCAAAGCAGCGACTGTTTTTGCATGTCGTATATTCTGATCAGCCAGAGAACGTATCCGGTGCTTATTGACGGTAGTCAGTGCGGTTTCAGCCGAAGAAAAAAATGAAGAAAGCAGTAAAAGAACAAATAAAGCGATTAACTGTATGGCGACGCCAGGGTCTTCCAAAAATATTCAACTCCTTTATAATTTAGTAAGGATAACTATACCATATGCCATATTGCATGTCAAGAATTCAAAAGCTATGTAATAAATGCTTGAATATGTGAAAGAAAGAGTGTAGAATCAGAAACAGTATAATCTGATTTTACATGAATTTTATGCTGATTAACTGCAGCCAAACCGTTAAAGGACGATACATTCTGACAAGGCAAACGGTAATGAAAAGCTGCAGATTTGATATAAAGAAAAGTGATGACATGACAGGAGGGTAATCAATGCTTGAATTAGTGAATATATCAGTAGAAGTGGCTGGTGAATCTGATAAAAAAGACATTTTAAAAAATGTGAATCTGACCATAGGAGACACAGAATTTGTAGCAATTACAGGACCTAACGGCGGAGGTAAGTCAACACTTGCCAAGGTTATCATTGGTATTATTGAACCGACAAGCGGACAGATTCTGTTTGACGGCAGGGATATTACCGGTCTTTCCATCTCGGAAAGAGCAAAGCTTGGCATCGGATTTGCATTTCAGCAGCCGGTCAGATTTAAGGGAATTAAGGTGAAGGATCTGATCACTCTGGCGGCCGGAGAAAAGATCAGTACTGTAAGAGCCTGCGAATATCTTTCAGAGGTTGGTCTGTGTGCACGAGACTATATTGACAGGGAAGTGAATGCAAGTTTATCTGGCGGTGAACTAAAACGAATCGAGATAGCAACGATTCTTGCAAGAAAAACAAAGATGTCAGTTTTTGATGAACCAGAGGCAGGAATAGATCTCTGGAGCTTCAACAATCTGATCCGCGTCTTTGAAAAGATGCATAAAGAGATTAATGGATCTATTGTAATTATTTCCCATCAGGAAAGAATCCTGAATATCGCAGACCGTATCATTGTGCTGGCAGATGGGAAGATAGTGGATGAAGGTGAAAAAAACGCGATACTTCCGGGACTGTTAGCGAATTCAGAGATGTCCTGCAAGTATTATAACAATAAAGATACTGCTGATATGTCAATATAACGATCAGCTTCAGCAGATGGCAGAAGTTACACATAGGAGATATAACTGCGGCTCTGTTATAAGGCTGCAGGAAAATCCCCGGGCTATAAAACCGGTTACGAAAGTATTAGTGCAGCTTACTGCAGTCATTAGCAGACAGGAGGAAAAACCATGGATAAAATACAGGAAGAAATGCTGGCTCAGATCGCCGGGCTGCATGAAGTACCACAAGGAGCCTATAATTTTCGTTTCAACGGTGAAGGTGCCGGGAGAAAAACAACCGAGCATATTGACATCGTAACAAAGACAGACAAATCGGGTATTGACATTATCATAAAGCCGGGAACAAAAAAGGAAAGTGTTCATATTCCTGTTGTGCTCAGCGAGACAGGTATCAATGAGATGGTCTACAATGATTTTTATATAGGAGAAGATGCAGATGTTACGATTGTAGCAGGCTGCGGGATTCATAACAGCGGAGACCAGAAGTCTGAGCATGATGGCATTCACAGCTTCTTTGTCGGAAAGAATGCAAAGGTTAAATATGTAGAGAAGCATTATGGTGCCGGAGATGGAAAAGGAGAACGGATCTTAAATCCACAGACCATTATTGTTATTGAAGACGGCGGTTATCTCGAGATGGATACAGTGCAGATCAAAGGTGTTGATTCAACTGTCCGCACTACAAAAGCGACTTTAAAAGAAAATGCAACCTTGATAATAAAAGAAAAGATACTAACGCACGGAACACAGACAGCCAAGACAGATTTCGAAGTTGATATGAACGGAGACAACTGCAAGGCACATGTTATATCGCGTTCGGTGGCAAAAGATGAATCCAATCAGATATTTTTATCAAAGATCAACGGAAACAGCCAGTGCATGGGGCATACAGAATGTGATGCCATCCTGATGGATCACGGCAGTGTCAGTGCAATTCCGGAAATTACGGCCAATCACATTGAAGCCAGCCTGATACATGAAGCAGCTATTGGAAAGATAGCCGGAGAGCAGATCATTAAGCTTATGACGCTTGGTCTGAATGAAAAAGAAGCCGAAGAACAGATAGTCAACGGCTTCCTTAGATAATCAGTATTTGATGATGATATCATCTTTTGATTTGTATATGCTGTGTGATGGAATGATACCTCGAACAGAACATAGCGGATAGATATTCGTATGTTTTCCGATAATCGTACCCGGATTCAGAACACTGCCGCACCCTACTTCAACGTAGTCACCCAGTATGGCTCCGAATTTCTTGAGCTTTGTCTCTATTGTTTCAGATGCAGCTCTGACAACGACCAGAGAATTATCTGATTTTACATTGGACGTTATGGAACCGGCACCCATATGTGATCTGTAGCCAAGGATGGAGTCTCCGACATAATTGTAGTGGGGAACCTGAACACAATTGAACAGTATGACATTCTTTAATTCGGTGGAGTTACCTACAACGGTACCTTCACCGATTATTGCATTTCCGCGGATAAAAGCACAGTGCCGTATCTCGGCATCTTTTCCGATAATGACTGGACCGGTTATGCTGGCAGTCGGTGCGACTGATGCTGTTTTATGAATCCAGATGTTCTCACCCGGATGATCATACTCATCTGCCGGAAGAACCGGCCCAAGAGTACAGATGAACCCGCCGATGCGCGGGAGCAGTTCCCATGGATAAACAGCCTCTTCGAACAAAGGGGCTGCAATTGTCTGTGTCAGGTCATAAAGCTCATGTATAGTAATTTGTTGAACCATAGTCAGTTTTCCTTTCAATAGATAATGTTTATAAAATAATTATACGTCAGTACATAAAAATGTCAAATTCTTTCCTTATGGATGACACAGGAAAGCAATTCTGCATAAATTCATGATTCATCAATATATTTGTGCATAATTCACAAAATTTAACAGCAAAACTTGACATATTTAAAAATGGAGTGATAAAATGTGACTATACCCTTGCATCTCATGGAAGTGATGGTGCAACAACGATAAATTCTCTCACACAAAGAAAGGCGGGATATGTATTGAAGAAAGATAATTATGGGACGATAACGCAAAAGGTAAAGGATCTGACAGAAATATGTCTGGAGCATAATAAAATTGATCCTGAACTCTACAGGATACACGATGTGAAAAGAGGACTTCGCGATATTAGCGGCAGGGGTGTTCTGACCGGATTAACTGAGATTTCAGAGATTCGTTCCTCAGTCAGTGTTAACGGAGTTAAGGAAGACTGTGAAGGGCAACTATTTTATCGCGGATATAACATAGAAGAAATCATAAGCGATATGACAGATATGAACCGGTTCGGTTTCGAAGAAGTCACATATCTGCTGCTATTTGGTGAATTACCTGATCAGGAAAAGCTTGATGATTTTAAAAAGCTGCTGGCAGGATACAGGACACTGCCAAAGAATTTTGTACGTGATGTCATCTTGAAAGCACCAAGCGACGACATGATGAATGCTCTGTCAAAAAGTGTTCTTACCCTTCATTCCTATGATAAAGCTGCCAATGATACGGAACTAACTAATGTTATGCGCCAGTGCCTGCAGCTGATTGCTGTATTTCCCATGCTTTCTGTATACAGTTACCAGGCATTCGAGCATTATGTCAAGCATAAAAGTCTGGTGATTCACCATCCTCGTCAGGAATTATCGACAGCTGAGAATATTCTTCATATGCTGCGAATAGACAGTAAATATACAGAGCTTGAAGCAAAGGTCCTTGATTCTGCACTGGTACTGCATGCAGAGCATGGTGGGGGCAACAACTCGACATTCACGACACATGTTGTTACATCATCAGGAACAGATACTTATTCAGCCATGACAGCCGCTTTATGTTCTCTGAAAGGTCCAAAACACGGAGGAGCAAATGTTAAGGTCGTAAATATGTTTGATGATATGAAAAAGCAGGTGAAGGACTGGAAGGATGACGATGCCATCAGTGCATATCTTGAGTCTCTGCTCAATAAAGAAGCTTTTGACAGATCAGGCTTGATCTATGGTGTCGGACATGCCGTTTATTCAATCAGAGATCCGAGAGCCAAAGTTCTATTTGGTTTTGTGAAGGAACTTTCAGAGGCTAAAGGGAAAAAGGCTGAATTTGAGCTGTATGCCAGAGTCGAAGAACTGGCGCCGCAGGTCATTGCAAAGAAAAGGAATATCTATAAGGGTGTCAGTGCCAATGTTGATTTTTACAGCGGACTTGCATATAAGCTGCTTGGTCTGCCATTGGAGCTGTATACGCCATTATTTGCCATAGCCAGAGTATCAGGGTGGAGCGCTCATCGCATGGAAGAGCTCATCAATGCCGGAAAGATCATACGCCCTGCCTATATGAATGTTTTACCGGAACGTACCTATATAAAAATGCAGGACAGAGTTTAAGAACTCTTCCTGCATGATTAGGTATTGCTGAATACTTTGACTTCTATACCGACACATTTCACAGTTACATCGTGAAATGTGTTTTGCGTTCGATACCGGACACCGTTGATTATCATTCTTACTTCAGGATACAGATATTTCGATACCCTGATAAACGCATTCTGGGATGTTTCTAATTTGCCCTGCAGATTTTCGCGCAATGTCTTCTTTTCAGAAAGGTTCATGGTAAGAGTGATTTTTTGCCTGATCAGGTCGGATTTTTTAGCGTTCATCTGATCATTTGGAAATTTTTCCAGCAGCTTTGTTATCTTATCGACCGCCAGTGTGATTTTGTCAATCAATTCTGATATATCAAAAATCTCTGATTCCAGCGTTGTTATCTCATTCTTAACTGAATCGGAAGCACCGACGATAAGATTTGTTTTTGTTTCCGAGATATTGCCAAGCACAGTCGCAGTAATACCGCCCAGGGCTTCCACTGTTCCGCCGACGATGATTCCATGTCTGCCGGATACATTGACCTGACCTCCGGCATGTATGCTGCAGTGCAGAATTGAATTTGCATTTAGATCACCGCGGCAGTTGATCGTGACCTGTTCAAAAAACTTTCCGGATACATTGCCAAGACATTCAATAGTTCCTTTGCCGCCGCCCTGCATACCGCTCTGCAGTTCAATATTCATACCGGCAGTCAACGATGCTGCTTCTACATTTCCGCCGATAATTATGCTGCCTTCCGCATATATACTGTATCCGTAATGAACATTGCCTTTTATGATCACATCGCCGTTAAAATGTATGTCGCCTGTGGAAGCATCAGTATCACCGTTTATGAGCATTACATTGGTTACATACAGCTGCTCGTTGATCATTTCGACCTTTCCGGTTACATTGGCAGTGTATCTTGTTTTGTCTTCCGAAAGAGAAAAACCAGTACCTTTCAGGTTAGGCAGATCTTTTACAGGCGGTGGGATGACTGGCATATCAAGAACTGATCGTCCGGGTATTCCCAAAACTGCAGGGTGGTAGATGACCAGAAGATCACCCTCCCTGACAGGTTCGACCAGATTCAGAGAACGGTAATCGACTGAACCATCGGTCATGATCTTTGGCATACGGTCTGGTGACTTGTTGAACATATATTCAAAAAAACCGGGAGTCCCATTCCTGGCAGGTTTTCCGCGCGCAACTATGACTGGTGAATTATAGAGGCGTGCTGCTATGGTTTCATTGATCTTATCATTATCAATACCATAGATCACATGATTGGCTTTTAAAGATTGAAGGATTTCTTCCAGTGTATAGCTTTCGTCAGGCAAAGGAGATGCCAGAAGTATAGCTGCAGCCATCTTATCCTCAGATAAGGAAACTACTATGTTTTTTTTGAGAATGCCGTTTATGTTGTCTGTAAACATATTAATCCCCCTGTCTTGTTTGTAATTAGTGAATTGGCGACTTATTGTTCACAAAAAGACTTTTCTAACTACATTATAACAACAATTAACTGTGTTTACAATAAATATAAAGCATTTAGGAGATACAAATCACGTTCTGACAATGATTTATAATAAGATGGACAAGCAGATATGTCTCGTAACAGTATAGAATATCAAAAAACCACGGCAAATGAGTGCCGCAGTTTTTTGAAGCACCTGCAGGTGCAGGTTATTTTTGAATTGTAAATTTATATATAGTAACAGATTCAAATTCTTTGCCGCGCGGCAGAGTGCTGTCTGGAAATGATTTGATATTGCATGAATTAGGGTAAAACTGGCTTTCAAAGCATACGCCGCTTTGTTTTGAATAGGCTGCCCCCTTTTTCCCTTTTAGAACTCCGTCCAGAAAATTACCGGTGTAAAGCTGCATGCCTGGAAGGTCAGTAAATACCTCCATGCAACGGCCGCTTTTTGGATCCCAGAGCTTAGCGACCAGGGAAGCTTCTTCACGTGTAGTATTAAGTACATAGTTGTGGTCATATCCGCCGGCAACCTTCAAAGGTTCATAATCGGCACCGATATCCTGTCCGATTGTTTTCGCTGTTCTAAAATCCATAGGTGTTCCGCTCACATCGGTAAGCTCTCCGGTAGGGATCAGCCCTGCATCGGTAGCTGTATAAGCAATTGCATCGATGAAAAGCATATGGTCAAGGATGCTGCCTGCATTCTGGCCTGCCAGATTAAAATAGGAGTGATTCGTCGGATTGAATAAAGTGTCCTTGTCAGATACTGCAAAGTATTCGATCAGAAGTTCATTCTCCTCTGTCAGTGTGTAGGATACTGTTATATCGAGATTTCCCGGGAAGCCCTGTTCCATATCCGGGCTTAATCTTGAAAATTCAATAGTCAGACCTTCATCCTCTTCAAAGTATTCTGTTTCGTAAAAGTGCTTGTTATATCCGATGAAACCGCCGTGCAGACAGTGACTGCCGCTGTTCTTCTCCAGCTGGTAGGTTACATCATTCAGCGTAAATACTGCATTCTCTATACGGTTACCGACTCTGCCGATGAAAGAACCAAAGCCTGGTCCGTTATTTTCATAACCTGTAACGGTATCAAATCCTAGTGCAACATCGGCAAGAACACCGTTCTTATCCGGTACAAGGATCGATACAATATTTGCACCATAGTCTGTAAACGAAACAGACATCTTATTACGGTTTGTCAGTGTATAAAGAGTAGCTGTCTTTCCATCCTTGGTTTTTCCGAATTGACTTTTAGTTATACTCATGATTTATTCTCCTCATTGTCAAAATTATCTGCAGGAATGTGCAAATGACATAACTGCGGCTTCATAAGCCTGTAATACCCGGATATATGGTATCATTTTGTTATCAGTATAACATTCTTTCAACAGCATGGGAAGATGGATTCAAAAATATTAGCAGGAATGCTGCATGAAATACAGACTGAAATGCCGCATGGAATACAGACTGAAATTTTGTATGAAATACAGATTGAAATGCCACTTGAAACAACGTCTGGAGTTTGGGAATGAAGACAGTAAAAAAGACCGCTGATGCGGTCTTTTGTTTCCGTTCCTACAATATAGCAATTTCTGTATAAAGAAAAAGGTACACTGAAAAACTGGATTATAACTTGGTTACGTTTGTAGCCTGAGGTCCTTTAGCGCCCTGTACAACTTCGAATTCAACTTCCTGACCTTCGTCAAGGGATTTGAAACCGTCCATGTTAAGACCTGAGAAATGTACGAATACATCGTTGCCTTCCTCGTCAGAAATAAATCCGTAACCTTTTTGGTTGTTAAACCACTTTACTGTACCCTTCATGAATGTTTCCTCCAGAATGAAAAAAATAATTTAACTGTGTCTAACACAGCAGAATAATAATATCATCATTTACAAGCAATGTCAATTGTTTTATTGCTTTTCTGCTGAATATATGCAATATTTCGGATAGTAAAATCACTTTAAAAGTATTCGATAAAATACTTGCCTATTTTAAAGAATATTCAAATAATTCGACAGAAAATCGCAAAAGTGTGAAAACGTTTATGAATTTGTGTAATACTATATATAGTGGTAACCACAAAATTACCTGTGTATATTTTGTGGTTTTTTTCTATTGACGAATGAAATGGTATCTGCTAGAATCTTTTTAGGGCATGAACAGGGGTGCTGTTTTCACACGAAAACAGTAGAAAAAGGAAGGTAAATAAAGGTGTAGGAAGGGAGAAATGGCAACATGATCAGTGTAATGAAACGAGATGGAGAAGTAGCAGAATTTAATCTCAGAAAAATCGGGGATGCTATCTCAAAAGCTTTTACTGCAACACACAAAAGTTACAATGATGACATCATAAACCTTCTGGCATTGCGGGTTACTTCTGATTTTCAATCGAAAGTGACAGATGACAGAATAACGGTGGAAGATATCCAAGACAGTGTGGAGCACGTTCTTGAACAGAGCGGATATACGGATGTTGCGAAAGCTTACATTCTGTATCGTAAGAACAGAGAAAAGATCCGTAACATGAAATCAACGATTCTCGATTATAAAGAGATAGTGAACAGCTATGTTAAAGAGGAAGACTGGCGCGTGAAAGAAAATTCGACCGTGACCTATTCTGTCGGAGGGCTGATCTTACATAATTCTGGCTCCATAACCGCTAATTACTGGCTGTCTGAGATATATGACGAAGAGATCGCGAATGCTCACCGCAGTGCAGATATGCATATCCATGATTTGTCCATGCTGACAGGGTATTGTGCCGGATGGTCGCTAAAGCAGCTCTTAAAGGAAGGGCTTGGCGGAATCCCTGGAAAGATCACATCGTCACCTGCAAAGCACTTGTCTACACTCTGCAATCAGATGGTCAATTTCCTTGGAATCATGCAGAACGAATGGGCCGGAGCACAGGCATTTTCATCATTTGATACTTATCTTGCTCCTTTTGTCAAGATAGATAACCTGAATTATCAGGAAGTAAAACAATGCATCCAGTGCTTTATCTATGGAGTAAATACACCGAGCCGCTGGGGCACACAGGCACCATTTTCTAATATTACGTTAGACTGGACCGTGCCAAACGATATGGCAGAGCTGAACTGTATCATCGGCGGTAAGGAAGTCGATTTTAAATATAAAGACTGTAAAACTGAGATGGATATGGTGAACAAGGCATTCATTGAAATCATGATCGAAGGTGATTCCAATGGACGTGGCTTCCAGTATCCGATTCCTACTTATTCGATCACAAGGGATTTCGACTGGTCGGATAATGAGAACAATAAGCTTTTATTTGAGATGACAGCAAAATACGGCACCCCGTATTTTTCAAACTATATAAACAGTGACATGGAACCAAGTGATGTACGTTCCATGTGCTGCAGACTTCGTCTGGATCTTCGAGAACTCAGGAAAAAGACCGGTGGGTTCTTTGGTTCAGGGGAGAGCACAGGTTCTGTAGGTGTTGTAACCATTAATATGCCAAGGATCGCATATCTGTCAGAAAATGAAGAGGAATTCTTTATCCGTCTGAATCATGTTATGGATGTTGCTGCGCGGTCCTTAAGTGTTAAAAGAGGGGTCATTACCAAACTGCTGGAAGAAGGTCTGTATCCATATACAAAGCGATACCTTGGAAGCTTCAGCAATCATTTTTCGACCCTCGGGCTGCTTGGCATGAACGAAGTAGGCCTGAATGCAAAATGGCTCGGTAAGGATATGACCGATAAAAACACGCAGGAATTTTCAAAGAAGACATTAAATCATATGAGAGAGCGCATGAAAGACTATCAGGTGCAGTATGGTGATCTTTATAACCTGGAAGCCTCTCCTGCAGAATCAACCAGCTACCGTCTTGCAAAATTTGACAGAAAGCGTTGGCCGGAGATCAAAACAGCCGGACATGAAGGAGATACTCCTTACTATACGAACAGCTCCCATCTTCCTGTCGATTACACAACAGATATATTTGAAGCTTTGGATATTCAGGATCAACTGCAGACACTCTACACTTCAGGAACTGTATTCCATGCGTTCCTTGGAGAAAAGCTTCCTGACTGGCAGGCAGCGGCAAAGCTTGTGCGTGCGATAGCTACCAATTATAAATTACCTTACTATACGATGTCTCCTACTTATTCTATATGCAAGAACCATGGTTATATCAGCGGTGAGACATATGAATGTCCGGAATGTGGTGAGAAAGCAG
>QKDK01000095.1 GCA_003252135.1 Clostridia bacterium | reverse complement strand
TTGCAATGTAATAACTATGATGAACAATGGAGATTACCTTTTTCTCATTCTATAATTACAGTAACAAATACCGAAAGGATGAAAAGATATGATACTTGGCGCTCAATTATATACCGTTAGAAATTATATTCAAAACGAAAAGGATTTTTATAAGTCATTGCAAAAAATAACCGAAACAGGATATCGTACCGTGCAGATTTCAAGTATCGGTAAAGATATCAGGCCGGAACGCATCAGAGAGATCTGTGATGAATTCAATGTAAAAATTGTAATCACGCATAGTGACGTAAACAAGATTTTATATGATACCGATGCTTTGATCAAAGAGCATGATATCATGGGCTGTGATTATATTGGTTTAGGCTGCATGCCGGAAAAATACAGAACAGAAGAATGGATCGGCAATTTTGCCGAGGATTTTAAGGAACCTGCAAAAAAGATCGCAGCAGCCGGAAAGCTTTTTATGTATCATAATCATGATTTTGAATTTCAAAAAATCAACGGCAAGAGATTGCTCACTTACTTAACGGAAGCATTTTCACCAGATGAAATGGGCTTTACCTTAGATACCTACTGGGTTCAGGCTGCCGGATGTGATGTATGCCAGTGGATCGAGATTCTTAAAGATCGTATTCCCTGTGTTCATCTAAAAGATATGGCTATGACAAAAAGCGGCCAGGTCATGGCGCCTGTCATGGAAGGAAACATTAATTTCCCAGCCATCTTAGATAAGCTTAAGGACAGCAGCTGCAGGTATTTACTGGTTGAACAGGATGTCTGCCAGGAAAGTCCTTTTGAATGCCTGAAGAAAAGCTATCAAAATCTTAATAAGCTTGGTTACAAATAATACTTAAACTTTTTGAGACAGATCACTTTTTGACTGTCCTATGAATGGAGATAATTATGGATCAGGTAAAAATTGGAATTATCGGAATCGGTAATATGGGCTCTGGTCACTGCGACTCAATCATAAACGGCAAAGTTCCTGAATTAAGACTGACGGCAGTCGCTGACAGAAAAGAAACAAGAAGAGACTGGGCAAGAAAAAACCTGCCGGATTCGGTCACCATATTTGATGAGGGCGACAGTCTGATAAAATCCGGGCTGTGTGATGCGGTGATCATTGCAACGCCTCATTATGACCACCCGGGACTTGTCATGAAAACACTGGAACACAATATGCATGCCTTATGTGAAAAGCCTGCCGGAGTTTATACAAAACAGGTAAGACTTATGAATGAAGCAGCAGAAAGATCGGATCGTGTATTTGCCATGATGTTCAACCAGCGGACAAACCATATCTACCGTAAGATGTACGAGCTGGTGCACGAAGGGACACTTGGAAGCATAAAGCGTGTTAACTGGATCATAACGGACTGGTATCGCTCTCAGGCATATTATGATTCAGGAGAATGGAGAGGCACCTGGGCGGGAGAAGGCGGCGGCGTTCTGTTGAATCAGTGCCCTCATAATCTTGATCTGCTTCAATGGATCTGCGGTATGCCGTCCAAAGTATCTTCTGTCTGTCATAACGGTAAGTGGCATAACATTGAAGTCGAGGATGATGTCACTGCCTACCTTGAGTTCCCTAACGGTGCGACCGGTGTTTTTATCACTACAACAGCAGATGCACCAGGCACGAACAGATTTGAGATCACCTTGGAAAAGGGCAAGCTGGTCTGCGAGGACGGCAAACTGACCCTGTTCAAGTTAAATGTCAGTGAGCGTGAATTCTGTTTTTCAACCAGGGAAGGCTTTAAAAAACCTGCAGGTCAGTTCGCAGAGCTTGAGACAGACGGCGAAAATCCACAGCATGTCGGTGTTCTGAATGCTTTTGCGGGAAAGATACTTCATGGTACTCCACTGATTGCTGAAGGGGTGGAAGGAATAAACGGACTGACCTTATCTAACGCCATTCATCTGTCTGGCTGGCTGAATAAGCCCATTGACCTGCCCTTTGATGAGGATCTGTTTCTTGAAGAACTGAACAAGCGCTGTGCGGCTTCTGTTTATAAAAAGAATGTGCAGGAAATGACCTTTAACACAGATGGCAGCTATGGTGCATAATGTCCTGTCAGTGATCTTACAGCCAGTTATTTCCTGATCAATTACGGAGGTTCTTATGAATATAGCAATTGTTGGCTGCGGTGCTATCGCCGCGGTGCACGCAGAAAGTATTTTTAGCATGAAGGGGTACAGGCTGTCTGCTTTTGCAGATATTGATTACAAAAAGGCGGCTGATTTTGCGAATCGTTATCACGGTAAAGCATACAATACCTATGAAGAAATGATACAGAACGAGCAGATCGATGTGCTGCATATCTGCACCCCACATTATCTGCATGTTCCAATGGCAATATACGCTTTGGAGCATGGCCTGCATGTATTTGCAGAAAAGCCGCCTGTTATATCTTATGAACAGCTGGCACAGCTTGAAGATCTTGATCAGCTTTTGCCCGGCAAAAAGCTTGGTTTTTGCTTTCAGAACAGATATAATCCCAGTGTAATTCTGGTAAAGAAGCTTTTAGAATCGGGAGACACGGGTGCGATATTAGGCGGTCGAGGTATCGTGACCTGGAACAGGTCTGAGGAATATTATACAGAAAGCAGCTGGCGAGGAAAGCTTGTAACAGAAGGCGGCGGCGCTCTGATCAATCAGTCGATACATACACTGGATCTGCTGACCTGCCTTTTAGGGTCTCCGGTTTCGATCGAATCGCATACTGCCAATTATCACCTCAAGGATATTATTGAAGTGGAGGACACCATGGAAGCCTTTATCCGGTTCGAAAATAACAGAACTGCCAGCTTTTATGCCACCACAGCATATCCGGTCAATCCTCCTCCGCTCATCGAGATTATATGCGAGAATATGACGATTCGGATTGAAGAGCTGGACGTTACCTATTATTACAAAGATGGTCGTATTGAGAAGCCGCAGATCGAAAGTAAAGCTGGTCTTGGCAAAAGTTACTGGGGGTGCGGGCATCAAGACTGCATAGAAGACTTTTATCAAAGTATTTTATCTGGCAGGCCCTTTGCTCAGGATCTGAACGGTGTAAAGAACACGATACATCTCCTGCTTTGCGCCTATGAATCCGCCAGAACAGGCAGAGAGATCAGAATTCCAAAGGAAGTTCATTAGAAAGGATTACATATATGCTAGAAAACACTAAATTGACCGGCTTTGCAGATGAGATTCATTCTGATTTAAAGATACAGATCAGACTTTTAAAGGAGCTGGACATGAAATATCTTGAGCTTCGCAGCGCCGACGGTAAAAATATATCTGAATACAGCCCTGATGAGGCAAAGCGTTTGAAAAAACAGTTAGACGATAATCAGCTCAAGGTCTCCGCCATCGGTTCTCCAATCGGTAAGATTCAGATAACGGAGCCCTTTGAACAACATTTTGATGTATATAAGAATGTTGTTGAAATGGCTAAAATTATGGAGACGCCTTATATCCGAATTTTCAGCTTTTATATTCCAAAGAATGAATTGCCCGAAAAATATCAGGATGAGGTATTTTCACGCTTCGAGAAAATGCTTGCTTACGCAGAAAAGCACAATGTCATGCTTCTGCACGAAAACGAAAAGGATATCTATGGAGATATTGCCCCCCGTTGTTCTGTATTGCTAAATCACTTTCAAAGTAAATCCTTCCGGTGCATTTTTGATTTCGCGAATTTCATTCAGTGCGGTCAGGACACCATGAAGGCTTATGAACTGTTACAGCCTGCCATTGAGTATATTCATATCAAGGATGCTTATTTTTCTTCAGGCAAGGTCGTTCCTGCAGGTGACGGAGACGGAAATATAAAAACAATACTTTCGAAGCTTGATAAAAGCGGTTACTCAGGATTTTTGAGTCTTGAGCCGCATCTGGCTGACTTTGCAGGATTAAAATCTCTGGAGCAAAACGCACAGCATAGAGGTCAGACAGACGGTGAAGCTGCTTTCTGCATCGCCCATCAGGCCC
>QKDK01000093.1 GCA_003252135.1 Clostridia bacterium | reverse complement strand
AAGGGCGGCGCTGATTATCTGGAAGAAGTAATTGAAACTAATTTTAAAATTCATATTGATGGATATGCATCTGTAGATTTTGAAGATTTTGAAAGTGTAGTTGACGCATTAGGCGGTGTAGAGATCGAGCTGTCGCAGACTGAAGCTGATTATCTCAATTCAACGAACTACATATCAGATCCTGCGAATCGAAATGTTGTAGCAGGTCTTCAGCTGCTGAATGGCAACCAGGTCGTTGGTTACTGCAGAGTCAGAAAAGTACCAACACTGGAAGGTGTTAATTATGATTACGGACGTACGCTTCGTCAGCGTAAGGTTCTTAGCGCAATATTTGAAAAATACAAATCATCCAATGTAATTGACATGATTTCTATTATGAATACCTGTATGCAGTTCGTAACAACAGATCTGACAACTGAACAGATCAAAACAGAACTCACCAATATTGTAGAGAATAAAATCGTTACACTGGACACTTTAAGAATACCGGAAAACGGAGCATTTACTGAAGCAGATTCTGTTGGTAAGATAACTTCTGTGCTTGTACCTGACCTTGATGTAACCATTCAGACACTTCATGACTTTATATATACAAAAGATTAATAACTCAACACTGATGCAGGAAGGCGGTTTGTACTATGGCGAAAGAACATCAGAACAATGATTTTGATCCATCCAGTGATGAAGATTTTATCAAAACGATTGAAAGCCTTTTTTTTGAAGAAACTGATGAAGATATTCATGTTTCCGTTGATGATTCCAATATTATTGAAATCAAAGATGAAATTTCAGGAGAAGGCAATCGAAAAGACCTTCAGGAAAATGAAGCTGATGGTTTTAAGGATACGGATAATGAATCAGAAAATGACCATAGTATAAATAAAGAATCGATTACCAAGACAGCTGACAGTATGAACGATATTTCTGAAGTTGACGTAAAAATAAGGGAAAAGACACAAAATAATGATGACATTGATTTTGAGTCTATCTTCGAAGATCTTGATATCAATGCACCGGTCACCGAAACAGGTGCTGCAAACAGAGGTGAACTGGTACCTGTAAACACGCCTGATTCAACAGCGCTGACAACAGATGCTGAAGATGATACTGTTGCAAAAAACTTATCGGAGGATGATGCATTACTGGAGGATATTAATATCAGTCTTGCTCAGCAGATAAATCTTCATCTGCAGGAAGAATCCATACTGCCTAAAAAGGGGTGGATGCGGCTTCCGCTATGGTCTCGTATTTTGATCATAGTGGCTGGTTTTGTTTTACTTTTCTCTTTCATCATGTTCAAAACACCAGTCGGCGTTAAGCTTATCAGCAATCTGGCAGCAAGAATTCTTACAGAAGGCATGGTAACACCCACACCTGATGAAAATGCTGCTGATTTAACTGTAACACCTGATCCAAATGATGTTATCATATCGGATATAGTTGATCCGATCGATCTGCCGTCAGACAGTGCAGCAGATAATTCATACCGCACTGAAGATTATATAACCAACATTTTGCTGCTTGGAGAAGAGACCATTGATTCTTATGGTTCCAGAGGCAGAACTGACATGATGATGATTGCGACCATCGATACAAAAAATGATGTGATCAAGCTCACTACACTTATGCGTGATATGCTGGTGTCTATTCCTGGTTATGAGGATAACCGTTTGAATGCAGCCTATGCTAAAGGCGGAATTGATTTATTGTATGATACCATTGAACGTAATTTTGATATATCTGTTGACGGGTATATGCTCGTTGGTTTTGAATCCTTTGAGAAAATAGTAGATACGCTGGGCGGTGTAGATATTGAAATCAATGATGCAGAACGTGAGTGGCTGAACTCAACAAACTATATTTCAAATCCAGAGTATCGTACGCTGATTACTGGATGGAATCATCTGAACGGAAATCAGGCACTTGGTTACTGCAGAATCAGACAGGTAGCAACCAGTGATAAAAAATACTCAGACTTTGGACGCACCTCCAGACAGAGGATTATGTTGGATGCCATGTTCAATGAAGTGAAGACGAAAAATGCTCTGGAACTTTTTAATATCATGAATACATGTCTGCCTTACGTGACAACAGATATATCTGCTGATACATTATCTGCCTGTATTGAAAATGTTCTGACTAATAAAATAACTACGGTTGAAAAGATGCAGATTCCTGTAAACGGAACCTATAGCGATGTACAGTACAATGGTCTTGGCCAGCTGATCTCTGTTAATTTTTCAGAAAACATAGAAGCATTGCATGAATTTATCTTTGGTGACTATCAGGAATAAACAATAATGTCTAAAGATACAGGAAGTATGAAACCTATATGTGGCTTCATACTTCTTTTATGACAAGAAAACATTTGCAAAAGAGCGGTAATTTGCTATAATAAAAGAAGGATAGATTTCACAATGAAGGAAGATTGCAGGAGGAGTATGACATGGGTAAAGAACAGGAGGCCAATGCATATACAATGAAAAAAGATACTGGTGCCGGTGAGGTGTTGATAGCAAATGATGTTGTTGCAACAATTGGCTGTGTTGCAGCTACAGAAGTTGAAGGTGTTGCTTCTTTATCTGGAAATCTGACCAATGAGATTATTGGGAAGCTTGGTGTTAAGAATTTATCAAAAGGAATGAAGATCGAACTGAAAGAGGGATATGTATTTGCTGAGTTATCACTGACCATGAAATATGGATACAGTATACCTAAGACATGTGCCTTGGTTCAGGAACGAGTTAAGTCATCCATTGAGAATATGACTGGTTTAAAGGTTTCAGAAGTGAATATTCATATTGTCGGCGTGAATATGGATAAACTAAAATAAAGTCAGCAAACAGCAGTGATGATTGCATAACAGCGGGAATTACTATGTATATTATTGTTAAACATAAGGAGTAGAGAATGAAAGACACAGATAAATCTGAATTGCGTGAACAGCGGGAACAGGCTGTCATTATGTTGTTTCAGAAGGAATTTCATGAATCGGGTGAAATGCAGGAACAAATTGAATTATATTGCGAATATGCAGAAGAATCTGTGAGGAGTATAGCAGCTTCACTTAAAAACCGTATTTTTGATGTTTTCGAAAAGTTAGGCAACATAGATTCCTGTCTATCAGAAGCCATATCCGGCTGGAAGCTGAACCGTATGAGCCGCATGGATCTGACAATTCTGCGGCTTGCTGTGTATGAGATTTTCTACGATGATTCCATTCCTGTAAAAGTATCAATTAATGAAGCCGTTGAACTTGCCAAAAAATACGGAGGAGAATCTTCGCCGAGTTTTGTTAACGGTGTATTGGCGAAAGTCATCAAATCAAATGAATAATATTTATACTGTTTCGCAGGTAAATTCATATATTAAAAAGATGTTTGCACAGAATGATGTCCTGAGTCATATTTACATGAAAGGAGAAATCTCTAATTGTAAATATCATACTTCAGGACATATCTACTTCACGGTCAAAGATTTGTCCGGACAGATGTCCTGTGTTATGTTTGCAGCAAATGCAAACCGTCTTGTGTTCCGTTTATCAGAAGGACAGAGCGTTATCGTTCTTGGCAGCGTGAGCGTATATGAGCGTGACGGTAAGTATCAGATGTATGCAGAAAGTATACAGCTGGACGGACAGGGTATATTATATGAGCAATATGAAAAATTAAAACGTAAGTTATTTGAGGAAGGGTTATTTGATCAGAAACACAAAAAACCCATTCCTCAATTTGTAAGAACAGTTGGTATTGTTACAGCCAGAACCGGTGCAGCAATTCAGGATATTATCAGCATCAGCAGAAGACGAAATCCGTACATAAGATTAATTTTATATCCTGCCAAAGTTCAGGGTGAAGGAGCATATCTAACAATAATAAAAGGAATCCATGCTCTAGAGAAACAGAATTGTGATGTCATTATTGTTGGCAGAGGCGGAGGGTCGATTGAAGATCTATGGGCCTTTAACGAAGAAGCATTAGCAA